>CAIOHY010000496.1 GCA_903858205.1 uncultured Cellvibrio sp. | reverse complement strand
ATGCCCACCGCGCCCTGCACAATAATTTTGCGCGCCGCCAATACCGCGCTGGCCTGTTGCCGCTGCAACATGGCTTGTGCAATTTCCGGCGCGTAGGCGAGGTGGCTTAAACGCGCCTCAAGTACATCCACTCCGGCTTTTTGCAAGCGATCCTGCACTTCACTTTTTAACTTCAGGGCGATGGCGTTGGAATCACTGCGCAGCGACAAACGTTCGTCGTCGGTATCGTGTTCATAGGGATAGCTGGTCGCCAGATTGCGCAGCGCGGCCTCGCTTTGGATTGTGACGTAGTTTTCATAGTCATCCACTTCAAATACGGCTTCAGCGGTATCCACTACCCGCCACACAATGACCGCTGCGATTTCAATCGGGTTGCCGTTGGAATCATTCACTTTCAAGCGCCCGGATTCAAAATTGCGCACGCGCAAGCTGACCGATTTTTTACTGTAAAGCGGGTTGGCCCAGCGCAGACCGTTGTTGCGATCAGTGCCCGCGTACTGCCCGAACAATTGCAGCACCTTGCCCTGGTTGGGTTGCACCATGTAAAACCCGAACCAGCAAATAAAAATCACAATGGCGGCCAGTATCGCAATGGCTTTGATGGCGCCTGGCATAAACACCGCGCTGGCGACACTGAGTAGCTGCAGTATCAGTAAAACCACCAACAATAAGTAACCTGACCCGCTGCGGGCTTCAACTTCATGAACCATGACGCTCTCCTTTGTGATTGGCAAAATCAATAATGTGATATCAATTAGATATCACTCTAATATTGAAATTGTGGAATGTAAAGCGGGTAATAAAAATAATCACTGCGAGCTTGGGTGTTAGCGCAAGGCAGCCCGGCGCGGGTGTGAGGGGTGCCTTATAGAAATATGCGACAGAATTTTCAGTCGCAAACTGTATATAGTTAAAAACTCGACTAGGCTAATCCTAGCGAAAAAAACGGTCTTAGCGGATCGTTGCAAAAGGACGTGCGGCTCCATAAAGTCAGGTGCGGGGCTCTATCAATAACTACACGAAGGAAGTCATCCCATGAACCTCAGTCATGCGTATCTTGATCGCATCATTGCTCGTTTGTCGCAGGTGGCCGAGGTTTCCTATCGCCGGATTTTCAATGGCGTCGGTATTTACTATCGCGGCGTTCAGTTCGCTATTGTTATCAATGATCATCTCTATTTGCGGGCCGACGAACACTCGCGCCCGCTCTATGTGCAAAAAGGCATGGCCGCTTTCCAGCCGCGCGCGGCGGTGAGTGTGGAGTCCTCTTTCTTTCAATTACCCAATGAAATCCTTGACCAGCCTTCTGAATTGAAACACTGGTTAAGAATTGCCGTAGAGGCTGCATTGGCTGGCGGTTTCTGTGACGACGAAACCACGCTGGACACGCCCATCCGCCATCTTCAGGCGCGCGCCTGATGACGTGATCGGCGCTGTGCCTAGCACGCAATTTATTGAACTTAGGCTAGTCTGTAGTGATACACGTTAGAGAGATGGCCTATGGGCATTCGTATTCTGGTGGTGGACGATGCCACGTTTATTCGCGATATGGTCAAAAAGCAGCTGCGCGACAAGATTCCCGGTGTGGAAGTCTTGGATGCGCCCGATGGCGCGCGCGCGCTTGCACAACTTAAGGGGCAAGCGGTTGATTTGATTCTATCGGATTGGGAGATGCCTAATCTGAGTGGAGCTGAACTGCTAACCGCCGTGCGCGCTATGCCACACGAAGGGGATATTCCCTTCATTATGATTTCCAGTCGCGGCGACCGTAACCACATCGTTAAGGCCATAGAGTTAGGGGTATCGGACTATTTAACCAAACCCTTTTCGGCCGAGGAGTTGTTAAAGAAAGTCTTCAAACAATTGAAGCTCGCCGGTAAAACGCCAGTGCAGCCCGCGCGTACGGCAGCGACACAAGGAATTGCCTTTGCTTCAGTAGATGTCCTGACCGGAGGCGCTCCAACCAAACCTTCGCCGCCCAAACCCGCCAATCCTTTCGCCAATAACAGTGCCACTGCGCTAGGTGCTACCTCGGCGACTCCGGCCGCCAAACCCGCAGAAGCGCCCAAGGCCGCCAAGGGTAAGGCGCAATTGCGCTTCCCCAACAATCGCACTTTTGCATGCGTGATCCGTGAGATGTCGCTGCAACTGATGAGCTGTTTAATGCAAAGGTCCGATAGCTTGCCTGCGCTGTTTGAGCAGGCGGTTGTCGATATCGAAACCGGCGACGGCAGCAGTCTCGCTCGTGTCAACGGCTATGTGCATAGCATTCAAGCGGGCGAAAACCGCCCGGATACCAATGTAGTCAAGATCGTTATCCGTTTTGTGGACAACGATGCGGAGAAGTTTGAAACCCTGTCTAAATACATTGCGCAGATGTAAACCCAAGCGCCTGTGGGTGGAAGAGTGCTCGCGCCTGATGCGCCATCATTTGGATCTCTAGTGTAAACGATTACATTTTGTTGCCACCTATAAATGAAACGTTTACACGTATTTTTGGCGATAAGTTAGGATTTAATTTCTACAAAAGCCCACTTTAAAGCAAAATAATTTCACTCTGCTATTGCTCGATTTCATTCCGCTGTGTAGCATTTTCACAATCAAGATCAACCAACCGATGCAAACCCGGCGCCATTAGCCATCGCCTGCATGCACTTTTTTTGAGTCGAATTCATGAAACAACGTAAACCTATAGTGATTGCCAACTGGAAGCTCAATGGCGGGCTGGATTTGATCTGTACCTCGGTGGCCTCGTTTATCGGCAAACATTTCGCGGCGCAAATAGCCATCTGCCCGCCCTACTTGTACATGCGCGATATGCTGACTTTCTTGCAGTATTCGGAATTGCAAATCGGCAGCCAGAATGTGAGCCGCTATGAATCCGGCGCTTACACGGGTGAGACCTCGGCGCAAATGCTCAAGCAAGCGGGTTGCTCATTGTGTTTAATCGGCCACTCGGAACGCCGCGCGATGTTTGCGGAAAATAATGAGGGCTGCCAAATCAAAGTGCGCACTGCCTTGAATCATGATTTGTTGCCCGTGCTCTGCGTCGGTGAAAATCAACAACAGCGCGAAGCCAATATCACCGAGCAAGTCTTACGTGAACAATTGCGCGGCGGCCTTACCGATATTGATGTGAGCGGCAAAGATCTTTGTGTAGCTTACGAGCCTGTCTGGGCGATTGGCACCGGCCTTGCAGCAACACCTGCAATTGCGCAAGAAGTGCATCAATTTATCCGCGCGGAACTCGCGCATATTTTTGATGAGGCGACAGCCAATCGCGTGCGGATTTTGTACGGCGGCAGCGTCACCAAAAGTAATGCGAGTGATCTACTGCAGCAAACAGATATCGATGGTTTGTTGGTTGGTGGCGCGAGTTTGGACCCTGGCCATTTTGTGGCGATTTGCGAGCAGGCCTCGGAGCTTGCGGAGATTGATGACTGATAATGTTGTTGCCAATCCGATTTGGGTGCAGCCATGACAAGGGCGCAGCCATGACGAGGGCGCAGCTATGACAAGGGCGCAGCAAGCGGCGCCCCTACAGATCAAATCTACATAAATTTATAGTCGACATAACAAAAGAAAAACTAAAAAAATCCAATCGGCGAATAGCTCGGTCATCACAAAAAAATCAACCACAGCTCAGGATTTGATGATGAACAGTCTCGCGAACCTCGTTGCCCCCGGTGTTGCCACTGGCGATGCCGTAAAAGCTTTATTCAATGCCGCCAAAGTGGGTGGCTTTGCTTATCCTGCGGTGAACGCCGCCAACACCAATACCATTAACGCCACACTCGAAGCGGCGCGCAAAGTGAATTCGCCTGTGATTGTGCAATTGTCGCAAGGTGGCTCCGCTTTTTTTCTCGGTAAAAGTGTCAAGCTCGATGGCCAAGGCAGCGCAATTCTTGGTTCCATCGCTGCTGCACACTATGTTCATACAGTGGCCGAAGCCTATGGTGTGCCAGTAATACTCCATACCGATCACGCCGCGAAAAAATTATTACCCTGGATTGATGGGCTGCTCGAAGCCAGCGAAAAACATGTTGCACAAACTGGCGCGCCGCTGTTCAGTTCGCACATGATCGATCTGTCGGAAGAATCGCTGCAAGAAAATATTGAAATCTCTGTCGCCTATTTAGCGCGCATGCACAAACTCGGCATCACCTTGGAAATCGAATTAGGTTGCACCGGCGGTGAGGAAGATGGCGTTGATAACAGTCATGTCGATAATTCCGCGCTCTATACCCAACCGCAGGATGTCGCCTACGCCTACGAAAAATTGCGCCCTATCAGCCCGCGCTTCACTATCGCGGCATCCTTCGGCAATGTGCACGGCGTTTACAAACCTGGCAATGTAAAACTCACGCCGGAAATTTTGCGCAACTCACAAACCTATGTGAGTGAAAAATTTGGTGTGCCGCACAATAGTTTGGATTTTGTTTTTCACGGCGGTTCCGGCTCAGCGCAACAAGACATTGCACAAGCCATTCATTACGGCGTAGTAAAAATGAATATCGACACCGACACCCAATGGGCGTTTTGGGAAGGCACTATGGAATACTACAAGGCCAATGCTGATTATTTGCAGGGTCAGATTGGCAACCCAGAGGGCGACGAAAAGCCCAATAAAAAATTTTACGATCCACGCGTCTGGTTGCGCCAAAGTGAAGAGCATATGGTTAAGCGTTTGGAGCAATCCTTTGCCGATTTAAATTGCATCAATCGCTATATCTAGCCAAAACGAAAAACCGCAACAGGTAATTGCATGAAAAATTTACTGAACGTACTGCGCGATGACGATGTTGATCCGGCGTTGATGCAAGTAATAGAAACCATTATTGATGCGAGCAAAGAAATTGCGTTCCGCGTGCGCCAAGGTGCGCTCGCGGGCGTACTCGGCTCATCACAAGATGAAAATATTCAAGGTGAAACCCAAAAGCATTTGGATATTATTTCCAATCAATTGCTAAAAGATTTGCTGCTCGCCTGCGCGCCAGTCGCCGCTCTGGCATCGGAAGAAGAAGATACGGTTGTTGCTGCCAACCCGAGCGGAAAATATGTGGTGGCCTTTGATCCGCTCGACGGCTCATCCAATATCGATATCAACGGCCAGATAGGTACAATTTTCAGTATTTATCGCGCACTCGACTCAGTTCCGCACAGCAGCGAATTGCAATTTAATCAGCAAGGCTCACACCAAGTCTGCGCTGGATATGTGCTCTACGGCCCATCAACCCTGCTCGCCATTACCACCGGCAAACGCACCCGCTGTTTTACACTGGATTCCACTCAAGGTACTTTTTTACTGACTGCCGATAACATTCAGATCGCAAAAGACACTCAGGAATTTGCGATCAATATGAGCAACTCGCGTTTTTGGAATGAAAACATGCGTTGCTACATCGAGGATTTAATTCTCGGCGAAATTGGTCCACGCCAAAAACGCTACAACATGCGCTGGAATGCCGCCATGGTAGGTGATGTGCATCGTGTGCTAACGCGCGGCGGTATTTTTTTATACCCCTCGGATAATCGCAACGCTAAACAACCGGCAAAATTGCGTTTACTCTACGAAGCAAATCCTATGGCACTGTTAATTGAAAATGCTGGCGGCAAAGCGCGCAGCGAAACACAGCGAATTTTAGATATTCAGCCGCAACAGTTGCACGAACGCGTCGCCGTTATTTTAGGTTCTGTGAATGAAGTGGATGAATGTTTGAGTTATTTGCACCCGTAGGGGCGCGATTTATCGCGCCCTGTTTATTTGACATTCATCTTCGCGTTTCCGCAAAAATAGGGCGCAATAAATTGCGGGCGCAATAAATTGCGCCCCTACGAAAATACGAAAATACGAAAATACGAAAATACGGAAATACGGAAATACGGAAATAAAATGATTGTTAGGGTCGCCAATCGCCCAGAATGTTTTCGCGCGTATAACGTTTTGCTTCTTCATCGCTTAATTGGCGACGCTTGCTATTAACCACTGCGCCTGGGCCGCTGCTGTTGTATTCAAAAAAACGCGCGTCTTCCGGCAAGAAGGGAATTTTAGTTCCGTCTTTTGCGGTGCCGTTCATGGAGTACCAGCCGTCAAGGGTGATGTGGGAATCCATCCAGGTATTAATGAAAACGGCTTTGCCAATTGCGTTAGGGTCGGCGTAGCGGCCGTCGGGAAATTGGGTGGTGGGGTGCCAGGGGCGGCCGAGGGGGACGGAATTGTCGGGTACTGATTCATCGCGGGTGAGTTTGCAATCAATAAAGGTTAAGCCGAATGCATCGGTAATTTGTGTTGATGGTGCAACGAGATAACCGTGCGGGTCATTGGGCTTGCCGCGCCCAAGGGTGAGGATTTCGGAATCAGTAAACAGTGCGTTGCCTTTGCCAAAAATAAAATCGACGTTGCCAGCGATAACACTTTTATCAAACCAGCTGCGGCCGGAATTGACGAACAAAGTATCCTGATAGCCTAACAGGCGGACATCGCGCGCTAGAAATTTATCGCTGCCCGCATCCAAAAACAGTGCAACCGCTTGGCTGTTGACCACACGTTTTGCATCGTCATTTGCCATTGCATCGTTGCTTAAAAAATCAAACGTATTTTCGATGGTCAGTTGGCGCACTTGAATGTTGGCAGCACGGATGGTAACTGTTGCCGAGCCAGGTGTGCCCCAGGTTTTACCCTCAGCATAATTTTTTCCGGCATAGGCATCGTAATAAATTCGTGTTGTATTTGCGTTTTCGCCCAGTAACTGGATGTTGGGTTTGGTGATATTAATTTTTTCGTAGTAATCACCCTCGGCGATAAAGATGATGTAGGGCGATGACGAATTAACTGGCGCAGCATCGAGTGCAGATTGAATACTGGGGAAAACGTTTTCTGCAGGATTTTCAGTTGGATCAACCAGCGCATCATAATTGGATTGTGGTTGGCTTGCGCAGCCGGAGATGAGTATTGCAAAGATCAAGCAACGGATGGTTAACAACTGGCGGCCAATCATTCCTATATCTCCGCTGGGTAAGAAATGGTAGTTAATCTTAATATGGATTCCCACTCGTAGGGGTACAATTTATTGCGCCCTCAATTTATTGCCCCCTTTCTTGATAACGCAATAAATCCTTCTGTAAAAAACAAGGGCGCAATAAATTGCGCCCCTAGGGATTATTGAAATGCTTCCTGCACCGACGCCAATACCCCTTTTTCGTAAAAGCGTTCCAACCACTGCGTGGTCGTTTGAACAAAACGCGCTTCATTAATTAAATCAGCACCAAATACTTTTTGAATTCCGACAACCGCTTTTACCATGCCCGCAGGATTGCCCTGATTGGCATCGCAGGCTGAGCGCAATTCTTTAACTAGCGGATCTGACACTTCGATTGCGCTACCTTTTTCATCCACGCCCGATACATAGCGAATCCAAGCGGCAACGCCCAAACACAAAATATCGATATGGCCATTGCCCGCCAATTGTTCGCGCAAGGTTTCCAATAAACGTTGCGGTAGTTTCTGCGAGCCATCCATCGCGATTTGCCAGGTGCGGTGCTTCAATGCCTTATTGGAAAAACGTTCGCGCAATTGTTGTTTGTAGGCTTCAATATCAAAACCTGTTGGGGCGATAACCGTTTCACCCGCTTCGCGCGCCATATACGTTTTTACCAGGTTAACAAACGCGGGCTGCTCCATCACTTCGCTGATGTATTGGAAGCCGGAAAGATAACCGGTGTAAGCCATGGTGGAGTGTGCGCCATTTAATAAACGCAATTTAATTTTTTCAAACACGCGCACATCTTCAACTAAGAGTGCGCCGACTTTTTCCCATTCCGGACGGCCATCGGCAAATTTATCTTCCACTACCCACTGACTAAAGGGCTCGCATACCACCATGGCCTCATCGCGCAAGCCCAGGCGCGCTTCAATATCGCGGCGGTCATCATCGGTTGTTGCGGGCACAATGCGGTCGATCATCGTGCAGGGAAAGGTGGCGTTAGCTTTAATCCAGGCTGAAAATTCCGGTGAAATTTTTTGCGCGAATTGGGTGACGACTTTTTCTAACACTTCGCCATTGTTGGGTAAGTTGTCGCAGCTGAGCAAAGTAAATGCTTTTTGTTGGTTATCGAAACGGTGTTTTAATGCAGCGACGAGAAAACCAATGGCAGAGGCCGGTGTATCCAGGTGTTCGAGGTCATGAATAATATCGGGGTGGGCGAGATTTAAATTACCGGTTGCGGGATCGTGGCAGTAACCTTTTTCGGTAATGGTTAGTGAGACAATTTTAATACTGGCATCGGCCATTTGCGCCACCAATACCGCAGGGTTTTCGGGGCCCACTAATGTATCGAGTACAGCGCCGATCAGTTGCAATTTTTCGCCATCGCCCGAACGTTCAACCAAGGTGTAGAGGCAATCTTGCGGTACTAATTGATCGCGCACACTGGCTGAGCGCAGGCTGCTGCCAATAATTCCCCAATTGCCGCCACATTTGTTCAGTGCGGCTTCGGTATAAAAGGCTTGGTGGGCGCGGTGAAAGGCGCCTATGCCAAGATGCACTATGCCAGGTCTTAATGCGCTGCGATCATAGCTGGGCAGAAGAATATCTTTAGGCAAATCCGCAATTACATTTTTGTTTAAACGATTCATTATAAAAGTCCAGCAAGGTTGATTGTGCCAGCATAAGGCAAATAAAAATAGATAACGAAAATTCAGCTTCCGGTAAGCAATTAAGTTTATCGCAATTGCTTAAGCGCTAATAAAAACGCGCGCTGGTTGGTCTGCATATTTTATACAGTATATCGATTTGTCATTGATAATTTTCTATTTTTAGCGCTCTAAGAGTGCTATATTTTGCTTTTATTTTTTTAACTACAAAAACCAATATCTTTGGCGAAATAAAGCAGCTCACACAGCCTTTAATAACTTTTGGAATTACGCAGATGGCACACATAGCAGCAATTGGCGAAGTCATGGTGGAGCTGGCTCCATTTCCCACTGCCGACAGCAATGGCCGTGAAATAATGGCCTTATCTTTTGCAGGTGACACCTATAACACATCGGTGTATATGGCGCGCCTTGGCTTAAAAACCGACTATGTTACCCAGCTCGGTGAAGATCCCTACAGTGAACAAATCATGCAGCGTATGGCCAATGAAAATATCGGTACCGATATGATTAAACAACTGCCTGGTCGCTCACCCGGTTTATACATTATTCGCAACACGCCCGATGGCGAACGCGAATTTTTCTACTGGCGCAAAGAGGCGCCTGCACGCGAGCTATTTGCCTCACAAGAAGCTGCTGATCAACTCTGCCAAAAACTGGTTCACTGCAACTGCGTTTACTTGAGTGGCATCACGCTGGCGATTATCGGCCAGCAATCCCGCGAGTTTTTATACAAAAGTTTGCATAAGCTGCGTCAACAAGATGTGATAGTCGCATTCGACAGTAATTATCGCCCGCGTTTATGGCGCGATAAATCTGAAGCGCAACAAGCAATGCTATCCATAATGGAATACACCGACATCGCACTGCTGACGCTCGACGACGAACAATTGCTGTGGGGCGATGACAGTGTTGAAGGCTGCAAGCAGCGCTACGCTGCATTTAATCTCGGCGAGCTGGTGTTAAAACGCGGCGCTGACGATGCGATCATTATCACGCCCGACGCGGAGATTCGCATTCCTGTTCCACCGGTGCAAGGCGTAATTGATACTACCGGTGCAGGCGATACCTTCAATGCTGGTTATTTAGCCGGGCGTTTGATGAATAAATCACTCGAAGAGTCAGCCAAGCAGGGTATTCGCTGTGCAGGCATTATCATTCGCCATCGCGGGGCAATTATCGATAAGGCGATTTTTGCTAAAGAACTTGGCGCTTAGTCTGGCACTTGATTGGCCCGGGATTACTTTTTATAAATTTTGTTGGAATCTGGATCCTCGCGCGGCAATCGCTGCTGTATTGCTCTAATGCCTCACAGCTATGTGAGTATGCGCGAGGATGATGACGCTCGAATTAAACCACTGCACCAATTTTCCACGGAATAAATTCGTTATCGCCGTAGCCGAGTAATTCGCTTTTGGTTTTTTTGCCTGATGCGACTGCGAGAATTTCTTCAAAAATTTCTTGTCCGGATTCTTCCAAACTTATTTCACCGTCGGACACCTTGCCGCAGTTCAAATCCATATCCTCTTGCATATGAGAATAGATTTTGCTGTTGGTCGCCAATTTAATGCTCGGCGCCGGTTTACAACCGAATGCAGAGCCGCGACCGGTAGTGAAACATAAAATCTGTGCGCCCGACGCAACTTGCCCGGTGGCCGATACCGGGTCATAGCCCGGGCTATCCATAAACACAAAACCTTTGGTGGTGATGTCTTCACCGTAAAGGAAGACATCGGTTAAATTCGTAGAGCCACTTTTTGCTTGCGCACCGAGGGATTTTTCAATAATTGTGGTGAGCCCGCCCACTTTGTTGCCCGGCGATGGATTATTGTTTAATTCAAAATCGTTGCGCGCGGTGTAATCTTCCCACCAGGTAATACGATCCAATAATTTTTGTGCGATTTCTGGCGATTCAGCGCGGCGCGTTAATAAATGCTCTGCGCCATAAATTTCCGGCGTCTCCGATAAAATCACTGTGCCGCCATGGCGAACAAGAATATCGCCCGCAATACCGAGCGCCGGATTCGCGGTTACGCCTGAGAGCGCATCGGAACCGCCGCATTGCAAACCAATAATCAATTCGCTCGCGGGAACCGTTTCTCGCTGGCATTCATTTACCAGCGGCAGCATGGTGCGCAGGGTTTCTATTCCTTTTTCAATCGCGAGGCGAGTGCCGCCCACATCTTGAATGGTGTAAGCAGTAAAAGTATTGGAGTCTGAAAGACCGCACTCTTCCATCACGCGTTTGATTTGCATGGTTTCGCAGCCCAGGCCAACCATCATCACACCGCCAAAATTCGGATGGCGGGCATAACCATTAAATGTGCGGCGCAAGGTTTCATAGCCGTCGCCGTCAGAGCGCATACCGCAGCCGCTATCGTGCGTCATGGCCACCACGCCATCGATATGCGGATACTTTTCCAATTCGCCGGAATAGGTGAAGTGCTGGGCAATCGCCTTGGCGACAGTCGCGGAGCAATTCACAGTGGTGAGTATGCCAATGTAATTGCGCGTGCCGACTTTACCGTTAATGCGCTTGTAACCCTGAAAGGTTGCGCGTTTATCGGCAGGAATAAATTCGGTGGGTTTTGCTTCTTCGCAGAAGCCGTAGTCTTTTTCCAATTCGCCCATCGCACAGTTGTGCACATGCACATGCTCGCCCGCTGGAATGTCCTGGCTGGCAAAACCAATGGTCTGGCCGTATTTAAGAATGGGTTCGCCCTTGGCGATGTTGCGCACAGCTACTTTGTGCATGGCGGGGATGTCGCGCGCGAGGGTCACATCTTTTTCTGCAAACAAAACACCGGCGGGTAGCGATACCTTGCAAATGCCCACGTTATCACTGTCATGCAAAACGATAATGCTGCTCACGCTGATCTCTCTTTCGATTCGTTAACCGATAAATGGATTTATGCCGTCTGTTAAAACCACTTTATGAGTGTAGCCTGCCGCACCGGTTCGGTCTTCAAAGGCTGCGTCTAAACCCTGCTCTATACTCTATTCAATTAACCGCCCTGAAAAAAAGGCGCCTTGCGGCGCCTCAAAATCGGCAATGGTATTCGGTCAATACCGGGATCAAATCTACCCCTGAAAATTGACCCCCGCAACAGCCCCAAAAGCCCAAAAACAGTAGATGTAACCGGTTGCATTTTTGCTTACAGAGCGTTTTAGCCTGTTACACAAAATCAAATTGTATTATAAGTTAAAAAATATCCATCAATATTTAAAAAATAGGATGGATATCCTTTTAATAAAGTGAATTATTTTTGAAATATTTTCTATCGATTGGTTGCTGCAAACGGTTACAAATCAATGGTTTTCTATTGTGTAAGCGTTTACATTGCAATTTGTGAGAAAAAAATACTCAAAAATGAATTTTTGTATGGTTTTTTAGGAGGCTGTGTTGATTTTATCTTGCGTGACATACAGAATGATTTTGACGATGAATGAGGATGAATATCTTCTTTGGCTTAGGGTGAGTGTCCGATAAACATCCCGGCCAAGAGCATCCACCCGTCAACGAAGAAAAAGCTACCGCAGTGGCAGACAATACGAGACCTAATTCCGGTGACAGATTTTTGCTTACCTCAGCCAGGCCGCCGTGCCTTTATTGTTAACGCTCTCGGTGGTGTGGTGAGCAGTTGCGCGCTCGGCACGCTTGCGGGCTGTGCTAGCTCGTCATCCACTAATGCAGCGCCACAAGTAGCAGATGATGTATGGGCGAGGGCTGAGCAGATTCGCCAGCAGGTGCGCGCCCCGCAATTTCCTGATCGCACCTTTGATGTGCGCGACTTTGGCGCCAAGGCTGATGGCCAGTACGACAATAGCAAAGCCTTCGCTGCGGCTATAGCGGCATGCCATAAATCCGGTGGCGGACGGGTTTTGGTTGCGCAGGGTAGATACCTGTGTGGCGCCATCCACTTGTTATCCAATGTAAATCTGCATATCGCCAAAGGTGCGACCATCGCCTTTATTACGGATCCCAACGCTTACTTACCTGCGGTATTCACGCGCTGGGAAGGTATGGAGATCATGGGTTACTCGCCACTGATTTACGCCTACGGCCAAACTAACATCGCGATTACCGGCGAAGGCACGGTAGATGGACAAGCTAACCGCAGCACCTGGTGGCCGTGGAAAGGGAGCAACTTTAGTAGTGTCGATTGGGGAGTTGCCGGTGTGCCAACCCAAACCGAGGCGCGCAATAAGCTGATGCAGGATATGGAAAATAATGTTCCGGTCGCCGAGCGCATGTATGCAGAGGGCTCTTATCTGCGCCCGGTGTTTATCCAGCCTTATAACTGCACCAACCTATTAATTGAAGGCATCACCATCACCAACGCGCCCTTCTGGTTGCTTAATCCGGTGCTGTGCGAAAACGTGACTATCGATGCCGTGACCTTTGCAAGCATCGGCCCGAATTCAGATGGTTGTGATCCAGAATCTTGCAAAAATGTTGTGATCAAAAATTGTTTTTTTGATACGGGCGATGATTGCATCGCGATTAAATCTGGCCGCAATGCTGACGGTCGCCGCCTGAATACCCCTTCTGAAAATATCCTGATCAGTAATTGCAAAATGCGTAGTGGTCACGGTGGTGTGGTGATTGGCAGCGAGATTTCAGGTGGCGTGCGCAATGTGTTTGTTGAGCGTTGCGAAATGAGTAGCCCGGAATTGGATCGCGGTATTCGTATAAAAACCAATTCGGTTCGCGGTGGCTTGATTGAAAACTTCTTTATCCGTGATCTGATCATCGGTGAAGTGCAAACCGCCATCGTGATCGATTTTGATTATGAAGAAGGCGACGCCGGTAAATTTACGCCGACCGTGCGCAATATCGATATACGCAATCTTATCTGCCACAAAGCCAAGCAGGTTTTTCAGGTGCGTGGTTATGCGCGCTCGCCAATCCAAAATTTACATTTAACAAATTGCCACTTCAACGATGTCGATGCGATTGGTCTATTGGAAAAATTGGATAATTTTGCGGCCAACAATGTGACCATTAAAGGTATCGAGTTTAACGTTTTGTAAACCGACTTAGCTCAAACGTAATTAATCACAATAACAGATGGGGAATAGCTATGAGAATGTTCAAAATAAATCCACTCGTGTTAGCCATGGCAGCCTGCACACTGCCAATGAGTGCTTACGCGCAAGACGCACAAGACTCTGACACTGGCGCAGTGGAAGAAGTCATCGTAACCGGCAGCTTCCGCGATAGCTTGGCGAATGCGATGAATATCAAAAAGAATCAAAACGGTTTTGTCGATGCAATCGTCGCATCAGACATTGCTGAATTCCCGGATAACAACCTCGCAGAATCTTTGCAGCGTGTTCCTGGTGTTGCGATTTCACGTTCTGGCGGTGAAGGTCGTCAAATCACTGTGCGTGGGCTTGGTCCTGGCTTCACCACTGTACGTTTGAATGGCATGGAAACTATTTCTACCACTGGTGGTACTGACGCTGTTGGCGGTAATAACCGTGGTCGTGGTTTTGACTTCAATACCTTTTCTTCTGACTTATTCAGCTCATTAACCGTGCGTAAAACCAACTCCGCCGAAGTGCAAGAAGGTTCTTTGGGCGCAACGGTGGATCTCAAAGCTGCGCAGCCGTTTGATTACGATGATTTTGTACTAACTGCATCTGGATCACTGGGCTACAACGATCTTTCCGAAGAGAGCGACCCAGGTGCTGCATTTTTGGTGAGTAATATTTTTGCGGATGGAAAATTTGGTGCGCTCTTTTCCCTCTCTTACTCAGAGCGAAGTGTGCAAGACGAAGGGTCTAGTACCGTTCGCTGGTCTAACGCGTCTGCACAGAGCTTTGGAAAATATAAGGGCGCCGCAATAACTCCAACTAATGCCATCAATACTGCGTTCCGTCCACGCATTCCGCGTTACGACTCTTATCAGCACGGGATGGAACGTGTTGGTTCAAGTTTATCTTTACAGTTCCGCCCTACAGACTCTACTGAAATTAGTCTTGACGGTCTCTGGGCGAAATTTGACGCAAATCGTCAAGAAGTTTTCATGCAGGGTTCACTCAACCCTGGTGCTAATGCAACCAGTAATGTCCTCGATTATGCAATCGAGAATAACACGCTTGTTTACGCAGATATTGAAGGCGCGCGCTTGCTGTCTGAAAATCGGTATGACGAAATGTCTACTGATTTTTCGCAAGGTACTATTACCCTGAAGCAAGATTTCACCGATACATTCCGCCTCAAAGCAATGCTGGGTAGTACCAAATCGGATTACGATAATCCGATCCAAAATACATTGCTGATGCAAGCAAACAACCAACGTTTTACCTACGACTATCGAGATTATAGTAATCCAGTGCTGACTTTCGGCGCGGCTGCCTATAACAAGGCGTCATGGACTGCGACAGGTGTGCGCCAGCGTCCACAAACCACGGTAAATGAGAACGATGCTGCAACCGTTGCATTTGAGTATGACGTTAGTGAAAGTATCAAGCTGAAAATTGGTACTGACTATAAAGATTTTAATTTCAGCACCGATCAATACGCTTACGCTTCAGAAGGTGCAAATGGCGTAAATATTCAATCCAACCCTGAGTTTATTACTGAATATGATTCAGGCCTCGGTGATGGTAAGCCGTGGTTAATTCCGAATCGTGCTCTGATCATGGAATCCTACAAGCTGTTTGGTCTGGCATTGGTTCCAAACTATGGCAGCAACTATGAAGTGGGTGAAGAAACTACCGGTGTATTTGCGCAAATCGATTTTGATTTTGACATTGGCTCAGTGCCTGTAAGTGGTGACATTGGTGTGCGTCGCTTTGAAACCGATCAAATATCCAGTGGCTGGCTTAATGGCACACTGGCGAGCCGCTCCTATGTTACCGTTGAGCACAACTATTCGGACACTCTGCCTGCACTCAACGTAAAAGTTGAACCAATGGAAGACGTTGTACTTCGCGCAAGTTACTCAGAAGGAATTTCACGTGCTGGCCTCGGCTCGATTGTTCCTGCGGTTAGTGTTGGTGTTGCGGGTACAAATCTGAATGTCTCTGGCGCAAACCCTCTACTTGAACCAACCAAAGCGAAGAGCTATGACTTGGGCGGCGAGTGGTATTTTGGTGAAGGCAGTTTGATTAGCGTGACGTTATTCAAGAAAGAAATCGAAAGTCATATCCAAACATTGCGCTCTACTCCAATTTATACCGAAACAGGTCTGCCAATTGAGGCGGCCGTGAACGCTTGTAACACGCAAGGCGCATCACTGGGTGGTTATGGGCCCAATTGCAATGAAAACCTTCCATGGAATTTCTCTGCGCCTGCTAATGGTCCTGGCGGTGATCTGGATGGTTATGAAATCAGTTATCAACAGCCCTTTACCTTTTTGCCTGGGTTGTTGAGTAATTTTGGTTTTATCGGTTCATATACAAGCGTGGATTCGGACTTGGACTATTTGAATACTGCTGGCGTTGTACAAGCAACGAAGCCACTAATCAATCTGTCTGATGAAACAACCAGCGCAACGCTCTACTGGGAAAATGACGTGTTTAGCGGTCGTGTTTCTGTAGCAAGCCGGAGTGGTTATCTTACGACTCCAATTGGGCGCGATGGAAATGATGAAGAAGGTACAAATGAAACCACAAACGTAGATGCGTCGTTTGGTTATCAATTCAATGACAGCTTGAAATTCACCTTCGAAGCATTAAACCTAACTGATGAAGTAGATGATCAATGGGTTGGCTCAGAAGACAATCAACGCCTTTCTTATTACCACAACACCGGCATTCAGTATAACCTGGGCGTTCAATACAAATACTGATAGCAGTGTGATCGTCATTTTGTGAAAAGTGTGTAAGACAAATAGGGATGTCAGCGTGCTGGCATCCCTATTTGATTATGAGAGCTTAACTTTTATTGAACGACAAGAGGTGTGCAACGTGAGTGTATTGTTTAACAGTAGAGTGATTTAT
>CAIOHY010000495.1 GCA_903858205.1 uncultured Cellvibrio sp. | reverse complement strand
TGGAACCACCTGATCCCATTCCGAACTCAGAAGTGAAACGACTTAGCGCCGATGGTAGTGTGGGGTCTCCCCATGTGAGAGTAGGTCATCGTCAAGCTTCTAATCCTGAAAACGCCCCGCAGACTGCTGCGGGGCGTTTTTTTTGATTCCGAGTTTGTTGTTTGTTTTTTTGTTGGGCCGCCATTAACCCTGGTCGAACCAAAAAGTCTGGATTTTGTCGCGACGCTCTGCTTAGATGCGCTCACTTTTCGCTATCCAATCTGCAGGTTTTAATCCCGTGCTGACTATTAATCTTGCCGCTATTCAGTCTAACTGGCTCAAATTGCAAAACATTGGTGCTAACGCCAAAGTGGCCGGTGTGATCAAGGCTAATGCGTATGGTTTGGGAGCGGACCAAGTTGGTAATGCGCTGTATCAAGTAGGTTGTCGGGAGTTCTTTTTTGCTTCAATAGACGAGGCACTTGCGGGCAGATTCTTTTTACCATCGGATACGACTATTTATGTCTTGGGCGGTATTCAGGTTGGCGATGAACCTCTTTTGGTTGAGTCAAATCTAATTCCTGTTCTTAGCTCTCTCTCCGCAATTGATCGCTGGGTCAAGGTAGTGACTAGCTTGGGCTCTAATGCTTCGTCTGCAATAAAAATCAATACAGGGATGACGCGTTTCGGCCTTGATGTGTGGGAGTTTGAATCATTATTTAACGATAAAAACTTGCTGCGCGCAATTAACCCCGTGCTGTTGATGAGCCACCTTGCCTGCGCTGATGAGCAGGCTCATCCGCTTAACCAGCGTCAGCTGAGTCAGTTTTCAAATTGTGTCCAGTTAATGCGTCCTCTTTTTCCCAATATTCGTTATAGCCTTTCTAATTCTTCGGGTATTTTTTTGGGTGATAAGTGGCATTTTGATTTAGTGCGACCAGGTGCAGCACTGTACGGTATTAATCCTCTTCCCAATTCTTCGAACCCGATGCTTTCTGTTTTGCATTTGTCGTTACCGATTGTTCAAGTCCGGAAGCTTGCAGCTGAAGAGGCGATTGGATATGGCTCTAGTGTGACCCTCCCGGCAGGCTCGCGTGTAGCTGTTGTCTCAGGCGGTTACGCCGATGGTTTGCACCGGTCATTGGGATTTCAGCCAGAAGGCATTTTAAATGGCAAGTTGGTGAGGGCTATTGGCCGCATGTCGATGGACTCAACAATATTTGATATTTCTGCAATCGACTTGCCAGGTGATCAGCTGCTAGGGGAGTCGATAGATGTGATAAATTCCTCGCTCTCGTTGGAATATTTGAGCAAAAAAAATTCATCATTGGGATACGAAATTCTAACGAGTCTTGGTGCTCGCTTTAAACGCAAGTATGTTCATAGTGACCATCATGTCTGATTCCAATAACCTTGAAGTAAGCTCGGTACGGCAGATCCTTTTATTGCTGGCAGACGGAAACTTTCACTCCGGGGAAGAACTCGGGTTATTGTTGGGAGTTAGTCGTGCTGCTATCTGGAAACATTTGCAAAAGCTTGAAGGTTTGGGTGTTAAGTTGGTTTCGATAAAAGGGCGTGGCTATTGTCTTGAGGGTGGTTTGGATCTGCTCGATTTCGACTCGATTGCGTCGCAGCTAGACTCATCGCTGCCACTTAAATTGCATTTATTTCCTCACATAGATTCGACTAATTCCTACCTGATGCGACATGAAAGCCCTGCCCTCAATGTCTGTTTGGCAGAATCACAGAGTGCAGGCCGGGGCCGGCGTGGACGTGCTTGGGTAAGCCCGTTTGCGCAAAATATTTATTGTTCCATTGGGTGGGGTTTTGACGGTGGCGTGGCGGTACTAGGTGGCTTAAGCCTGGTGGTAGGTTTGGTGGTAGTAAGAGCCTTGCAACGCTTTGGCGTCACTGGCTTGGAATTGAAATGGCCCAACGATGTGCTCTATCAGGATCGAAAGCTTGCAGGTGTGTTGATTGAAATGACAGGTGATCCCGCCGGCTACTGCCAGGTAGTTATAGGTGTGGGGATAAATGTAGATATGGCTGATGACGCAAGTCTTACTATAACGCAACCTTGGATAGACTTGCGCGAGATTGTTGACCAGCAAAAGCTTTCCCGGATATCCCGCAATGAATTGGCGGCCGCACTAATTGATGAGTTGGTAAAGGTGCTTAGTGATTATGAGCAACAGGGTTTTGCCTCGTATTGCGCTGAGTGGGAGTCATTTAACGCCCATACAGGGTTTATGGTGGAATTAATTAACGGCAGCAATATTTCTTCAGGCGTCTGTCTAGGTGTCAACGAGATTGGGGCCTTAGTTCTCGAGACCTCAACCGGCAAGGAAACTTTTCAAGGGGGCGAGATATCGCTGAGGCGCAGATGATCCTTGAGGTTGATATGGGCAATACGCGCCTAAAGTGGCGGATTCGTGATCAGCAAGCGATCATCTCCAAAGGTGCTATTCCGATTGAAGCTCCGCTCGATTCGTTAATCAATAGTTTGGGTCGCTATTCGAGCGCAATAGACACGGTGATTGTCGCTAGCGTAGTTGGTGATTTGCTAGAGCAATCCTTCTCTGAATGGTCGCTCAACTGTTTAAAGTTGAGGCCGGTGTTCTTGCGCAGCGAAGCTATTTGTGGATCTGTCCGGAACGGCTATCGACAGCCTGCGATGTTGGGTGTCGATAGGTGGATGGGTATAGTCGCGGCGTATCGTCTTGCTGGCAATACCTGTATTGTGGTTTCTTGTGGTACAGCAGTCACTGTTGATTTGGTTGCTTGTGATGGCCGGCACCTGGGTGGATTTATAGCGCCGGGGTTAAGTCTTATGCTAGATTCGCTCGTCTCAAAAACTCGCCAGATAAAAGTTGATGGTGACATATCGGTGCTGAGTTTGTCGCCAGCCACATCGACATCTGATGCTATTCACCGTGCTTGCGCCGCTATGCTTATTGGATTAGTAAATAATGGTGTGCAGCAATTGCGTGAGCTAGACCAAAATAACGAACCCGAAATAATATTTACAGGCGGGGATGCAGGTAAGTTGCTGTCTTTTTATCCCCAGGCTCGACTGGTCCCGGATTTGGTAATGGAAGGTTTTACCTGTGTTTTGGACTATCCCACAAGGTTGGAGTAAAAAATGCGGGCAATTTTTATTTTGTTACTTGCGGTTAATCTGATTTTCTTCGGTTACCAATACTTTTTTGTCGCCAAAGTTGAAGCGGGGTATGGCCCAAAGGTAAGTGCAGAGATTGCTGATGGTGGAGGGGGGTTACAGCTCTTGGCTGAGCAAGACCGCGCTCCTAGTCCGAATAAGAAAGCTGAGCCAGAAGTAAAATTGGAGGTCCCAGCCGCCAGTCATCAAAAAGCGGACGCTGAGCTTTGCGCGATGATTGGCCCCTACAGTCAGCTGTTACAGGCTGAGTATGCTGTGGAGCGACTGGTTGCTTTGGGGGCGCCTGCCCACCTTGCGCTGATTGAAATTAAGGAGGGTGAATCATACTGGGTATATCTGAGGCCAGAAGTGTCCGAAAAAGAAGCATTGCGTCGCTTATATGAATTGCAAAAAAAGAATATCGAAAGTCACGTAATTACCAAGGGAGAATTAACGAATGGTATTTCCTTTGGGCGTTTTGCCGATTACCTTGAGGCTGAAGCTCGATCGGTTGAGATCAAAAAAGAAGGTTACGATGTGGATATAAAGATGCTTCCTCGGATGATTCAGGAGACGTGGGTTGTGATTGATGCTGGTTTTGCTGAAAAAATAGGCGAAACCGTATGGGCTGACTTGCTAAGCAAGGAATCAGCCTTAGAAAAGAGACAAAATTTTTGTTTAGGTGTTGCTTCCCGCTAAATGTTTCACTAGAATTCTGCCTCCACAAACAGCAGTGGTCAAAAAGCTGGCGTAGCTCAGTAGGTAGAGCAGCTGACTTGTAATCAGCCGGTCGGGGGTTCGATTCCTCTCGCCAGCTCCAACTTTGATTGCTGTGTGTTGTAACTCTGTGAATTTGTTAAAAAAATAAGTTGACAGTCAGTAGTGTGGGTCGGAAAATGCCGGCGGTTTTTCGGCAGGGGTTCCCGAGTGGCCAAAGGGATCAGACTGT
>CAIOHY010000494.1 GCA_903858205.1 uncultured Cellvibrio sp. | reverse complement strand
TAATTCACCGGAGGTGGGTGACTCCATGCCCAGCAACATTTTTAAAAAGGTGCTTTTACCGCAACCAGAGGTGCCCACCATGGTAATAAATTCACCGGCTTTTACGCTCAGATTCATGCGCTCTAGCACCACGTTGTCGCCGTATTTTTTCCACAGGTTTTTTGCCTGAATCATGGGCATGGTTTTGGCTCTTTTTTTGTCAAGAATAGTTTTATCAAAAGGGATAATGGTCATTGTATTTCCGTCTATCACTTTGTTGTTGCTTGATAGTGCCAAGGAAAACAGGTGGTGCTGAGCTTGACGAGTAACCAATCCACTAAAAAGGCGAGCAAGGTAATCCAGGCCACATAGGGCAGTATTACATCCATCGACATATAACGGCGCACTAAAAATATGCGATAACCCAAGCCGTCTGTGGATGCAATTGCCTCGGCCGCAATTAAAAATAACCAGCCCGCGCCGAGCGATAAACGCACGGCATTAATCAGGCGCGGCAGCAACTGCGGAATTAATACACGCACTAAAATTTGCCAGGTTGATGCGCCGAGGGTTTGTGCTTTGACTAATTGTTCAAGTGGAATTTCCTGTGTGCAGCGCTGGATATCCCGTGCGATAAAAGGCGCAACGCCGATGACAATCAGCGCCACTTTAGATAATTCGCCTAAACCAAAAACGATAAAGAGCACAGGCAAAAGCGCCATGGGTGGCACCAGTGAAATAATGGTGAGCAGTGGCGCTATGGGTGAGTAGATGGTGGGAATCGCGCCAGTTAATATGCCGATAGTGAAACCTAAAATAGCGGCGATAAAAATGCCGAGCGTTAAGCGATACAAGCTGCTGAGTGTATCTTGCCAAAATAGATATTCACCGCTGCGTTTACTCGGTTCAAGCGCGAGGTTGCTAATCGCATCCCCCATTTGTGCAAAGCTGGGCAGCAGTTTGTCGTTGGCGTTTTCGGCCAAGCGCGCATCGGAAGCGACCAGATAGACAATGAGCAGTAGAGCAAACGGCAGAATCCCCAACAAAAGTTTGAGTGGTTTTGATGGGGTGAGATTGATCAGTCTTTTCATGGCTTTGCTCTTAATGCGCAGTGCTCTTAATGCGCAGTTGCTCGTAATGGTCAGTCAGTTTCTTATTGTTTATGCGTTCCCAAGCAGAGCCTGGGAACGAGATGGTAATGGTTAAAGTTTTTTATCCGCCGCCATTTGCATATAAGTCGCATCAAAACGTAGTTTCACGTTTTTCTTGTCGCCATACACGCCTTTAGGGCCTTCGATGCCAATGTAGTTAGCATTGGGCGCGCCTTCACCTAGCAGGCCATGGTCGAACGAAAATTCAGCCACTTTTTGCATGGTCTTTAATAGCTCATCACTGTTTACGAACGCGACTGCAGATGCTGGTGTGTAGAACATTTTGGTGCTGGCGAGTTGCGCTTCAAAACCGGCGAGGTCGGTGCCGGATGCAACGGCCATGGCGGTTTTTGCGGCGGTGGCGGCTTTGTCAGACGCGCTCATCACACCCATAATTTCGTACCAAGCACCAACCAGCGCTTTGCCCAATGCAGGATTCTTTTTCAGGGTCTCAGTGTTGACGATCATCAGATCAATAATTTCACCCGGGATTTGCGATGAGTCGAACACTTTGGTGCTGTTGGGCTGGGTGAGAATTTCGCTTAACAGGGGGTTCCAGGTGGTGACGGCGGTGACATCTTTGGTGCCGTAAACAGCGACCATATCGGCGTCAGAAGTATTCACTACCTTCACATCAGACTCTTTCAAACCGACGGTTTCCAAACCGCGAGCGAGCAAGTAATGGGATACGCTCAGCTCAACCAGATTTACTTGTTGGCCCTTGATATCTTTGAGTGTTTTTCCGCCTTTGAGCACAACACCATCGTTACCGTTAGAGAAGTCGCCGACGATGAGGGCTGTTGAATCTACGCCGCCCGCTGCCGGAATGGTGAGTGCGTCCATATTGGTCATCACACAACCATCAAATTGTCCGGCAGTGTATTGGTTGATGGATTCGACGTAGTCGTTGATTTGTACGACCTCGATTTCGATGCCGTATTTTTTTGCCCACTTGTCGACAATTTTTTGTTCGGCGCCATAGCCCCAAGGCATCCAACCGACGTAAATAGACCAGCAGACTTTGAAGGGTTCCGCGGCGCTGGTGGCGGCAGCAGAAAGGGAGAGTGTAATAGCCAGTAATACTTTTTTAAGGCGGGATTGAAGCAACATGAATAACCTCCAGCGGTTTGGTGACATCGGCGCAAGCAAAAGGGAGCACTCTGGCGATTAGGCCATTCCATCTCCCGGGCTTTTATCCCGCCGTGTAACCTCAAGTCAGGTGCGGGCGTTTAGCCTGTTGCCTGTCTTGGGAGGTCGGAAGCTCTCGGACCAGACATCGCTTGATAAAACCAAGAGACCGGAACCCTAGCGTCCTATTAACAAATTGTGTGGACAGATTTGTCGAATAGCTAAAACCACCCAGAGTGCGAATCAGTTATTACCTCTTAGGTATCGCAAATTGGATGCCAGCTTTTCAATTGTCTGATTTTGATGGGAATTAGCACATTTATAGAGGGATGTTAATAAGTTGCGTGTTCTATGTTGGGGCGCAGCTTTGTTGGGTGTAATTTTTTGGTGCGTAATTTGCAGGATCAGCGCCTGGTGAGCGGTTTGGCTTTTGAAAGATGCAACATTTACCTATCTTTCAATTAGCTTGCCGCCCATCTTTACGGCGATTTACGCAGATCGTGCTATTTTTAATCTAATGTGAGCCAGCGGTTGTATTGTCTGGAAGAAATCTCACAAGCTGTTAAGATTGTCGCCTAGGATAACCTACATAAAAGACTTACTCGTATAGTCTCCAGGTTCGCAGGCTCAGATTCCAAGTGCGGTTAATTGTATTCAGCTTGGTATTAATCGATGCGAGGGAATATGAAATTCATGGAAAAACACGGAATAATTATGCATAACTCAGGCTTACCTGGTTCTGATGGCCCTAAGTCTTCTCCGTATTCTGCGGTAGCTATGTCAGAGCAATTGGTCATTCAGTATTTAAAACATTGCCGCGATTTAACGCGCGGCTTTGCCTACCGCGTTTTCCCTAATTTTTGGCGGCAGTGGTGTAAGCAGGTTTTGGAGATTGCCGAACAGGCTAAATCCAACAAAGACCAAGTGGCTCTTTACGAAACACAAAATCTGCTGGTCGCCGTACAGCAGGCAGCCGAACAAGAGTTTTGCCAGCATCTGGCCAACGGCTTCGTCAAGTTTAAGAACAAATCCCTTAATACCCTGACTGGCGAAGAGCGGTTTAGCGGCGATATCCTCTCGCTGGTTGAGCATTCTGATCTCGAAGAAACTATCGCCATCACATCCATTACCCATCGGGCGGACAATTTCTTTGCTGAGCAACTCTGGGCGTTGCAGCAGCGGTTGGCGTTGTTGAATGACGGTGAAAAGATTGATGAGCGTGCAAACCCCGCGAGCCCGGTGCAGTTTTGCGAATCACTGCGGAAACTACTCGCCAATCTGGATATTGATGTCAAAACTAAAATCATCGGGTACAAGCTGTTTGATCAGGATGTCGTCGGCATGCTTGATGGGCTTTACGATGAGCTGAATGATTACCTGATCCGCCAAAATCTATTGCCCAACCTCCGCTTTGTCCCCACCAGCGAGAAGCCTGTCAGTCACAAGGCGGAAGATGCGTTGCAGGATGATCCCTTTGAGCGCAATGATCAGCCCGTTGACGAGCAGCAGCAGGCCCAAGAAGAGCAGCATCACCAGCGTCGTGCGAGCGACAAGTTGCTTAGCGGCGCGCTCAACCCTAACGATATCCAGTACCAAAATAGCCTTTTGAATGCGATCCGGCTGTTGCAGACCCATGTTACTCAAGCCCTGCCAGCGATCCAGGCGGCACAATTTAATCCGCAGTCTGTTGCTGCTGGCCAAGCTGCCAATAGCCCGGCGATCAGCTCCAGTGTGGCTAGTACGGCAACACCCGCGGTACCTTCGGCAGCGCCCGCGAATTTACAGGTCTACACCCAGAATCAATTGGTGGGTGTGCTGGAGCATATGCAAACCCAAGCGCTCGGTGCGACTCAGCAAGCGTTGGCTAACCACGAGTCTGGCCCTGTTCCGATAGCTCCTCAATCCGTGGCCGAGGTTGGCCGTAAGATGATGGAGCAAATCGCCAGTGAGAATGAAAATGGCGCGGTTGAAGCGGGCGATATGCAGACCATTGATCTGGTCGGGATGTTGTTTGAGTACATGCTTTCCGATGATCATCTGCCGGATTCGGTAAAGGCATTGCTCAGCTACCTACACACTCCCTTTCTTAAAATCGCCTTTATCGATAAAGGCTTTTTTGAACAGCCAGAGCACCCTGCGCGCGTGCTACTCAATAGCCTTGCCGAAGCAGGGGTGCGTTGGGTAAGCAATGATGGCAGCGACCAATACGATATCTTTACCAAGATCAAAACAACGGTGTTTCGCTTGCTGCAGGAATTCAAAAATGATGTGCGCATCTTCGCTGAATTGCTGATCGAATTTAATGCTTACACCCACAATGTAGCGCGCCGTCAGGAGTTGATGGAGCGCCGTGCATTGGAAAAAGCCCAGGGTGAAGAAAAACTGCGTGAAGCGAAAATTCAGGTAAACAATGAAGTGCGCAGCCGCACCGACAACCGCGATATGCCCTCGGCGATATTGCTGTTGCTGTTGCAGCCGTGGTCGGATTACCTCTCCTTTGTCTTGCTGCGTTATGGCGACAAATCCGATAGTTGGACGCGCGCGCTGCAGGTCATCGACGATTTGCTCTGGACGCTTGAGCCCAAGACCCATCAGCAAGATAAAGCGAAACAAATGGAGCTACAGGATACCTTGGTCGGTTCGCTGGAGCGGGGCTTTGAAACCATCGGCTATGAGCAGGCCAAAGGCCGCAAGTTGTTGGATGCGGTGGTGTCGCTGCAACGCATGGCACTGCTAAGCCGCAAAGCCGAACCTGCGCCTGCGCCCATGCGTACCAAACTTGAGTCACTCGCGGCTGAAAAAGCGGGTCACTCAACTGCGCAGTTGCAACCAGTCCTTCCAGAAGAAGCCAAGATTGTGGATAGCCTTAAAATGGTGGAATTCGGTACCTGGTTTGAGTTTGATGGCGGCAAACGCCTGAAGGTGGCCTGGTACAACAAGAAGACCCAGCACTATATGTTGGTGGATCAGCAGGGGCGCAAAGTGTCGCTCGCTGCAGGGTTACAGTTGGCGCGCGATATGCTCGCCGGGCGCGCACGCATCATCGCGGGCAGTACCAAGCCGTTTTTTGAGCGCGCTCTGGAAAACATCTATCAGACTCTCAACGAACGTGCCGACACCCTGAAAGCCGGTAAAGCATCATGACCCATAACTGCTCACGCGAACACGATAGGGAGTTGGAGCGCCATACCATCAATGGCGATGTCGATGTGTATGACAACCTGCGCGACCAATATATCGGTCGTCTGGTTAACATCCATACGCAGGGATTAATGATTGTTGGCGATGTAGCCTTGGAAGAGGATCGCCTCTATACCTTGGACTTGCACGTACCTGAGCCCGTCAATGGTCAGATGGTGATTCAGCTGGGCGCCGATTGCCTTTGGGCTCGCGATGCCGATTTGTCCGGTAAGCGCTGGACGGGGTTTTCGATTATCGACGTATCGCCCATCTCCGCCGAGTCCATACGTGCACTAGTGGAATTGCTGGGCGAAGCCTACTAGTCGCCACCCTTCAAGCCCGGATGACCTATGTTTTGAGTGTTTAAAACAGGTCAGTGAACACAATACCCAAGGCGAAAACCTCCATATCGGTATCGTAATCAATCAGGCTGTGGCCATAGCCGTCAAAGTACTTTAGTTGCCCACGCAAATTTGAACTGATCGGAAAGCTCCAGCCCAGTTCCAAGGCTCCCCTGTTGTCTGCATGCAAATTGTTGCGCAGCATGATGCTGTAAATGTTGTCGCTATGGCGATAGGCCCCGTTAAGTTCAAAGTTCCCCATGTACTCGGTGATATCCGGGTTGTCATCACCATCCGGGTCGCCCGGATACTCCTGTTCCGGCTCAGGGATGCGATACCAGGGATTGAGCGAGAAGGCAAAGTTGCCGCGTTCGAACACCGTGTTCAGCATCACCCGGTTCCAGCTGCGCGATAGCAGCCCACCCTGGCCATTGGATTGATGGTTCAGCGCTATCTCATTGAGCGCGTTGCGAAACCCGAGTATTTCCCAGTCATTGGAGAAGCTTAGAATCAACTCGGGCTGGTGATCGGTCTCGCGGAAGGGAGCGGAATCTTTATCACTGTACACCTGCCATAGGGAATGATTGGTGTAGCCCAGGTACAGGTGGCCGTTATCGCCAAACAGGTCTTCGCGCAGCAGAATCTTGATGCTGAGCTGGAAATCCACTTCTGTCTTGCTTAGGTCGAGTAGTGGAGAGGCGTCCTCTCTTTGATAAGGGTCGGTATTGGGTTGCTCAGTAAAGCTCAACGGGAACAGATAGTTGCGTTTATGTGGTGTGAGCACAAAACGGCTGGAGCGGTTGAGTGCCTCCAGAGTCATACGCTTTCGCAGTACCCCACTGGTTGCCTTCTTCTCTTCTGCCACCGGCGATTCGATGACTCCCTGGCGCTGCTCATGCAGTAACACACAGGCTTGTTTCAGTTCCGCCACCGTCATGGATTCTGCCGCACCTACAACTGAGGTTTGCAGGCAGTGGTTCATGGCTTCAGTGCTGAGTTCAAGCGTGGGCGCTGTGGCGTCAGCGGCAAGTGCAGGCGTCGAGAGAGAGACAAATAAACCGGTTAACCAGAGCTGACGCATAGAGGTTCCCTAAAATAGACGAGGCTCATTGTAGGGAGTGAGGCCCAAGAGGCAAGTACTTTGGCAGGTTTAGTAGGATTGCACCCACACCTCAATATCCTGCTCATGCCATTGAGTTAAGAGCTGCACACCTTCGTCCACGACCCGCAAATACACATCGATGATATCCGTCGCTAAGCCGAACAGACGGCTACTGTCAGTATTGATCTGATGCGCATTTACCACATCGCTCTCCACCATCGACAATAAAAATTCCAGCTTGATTTCATAGCTTTTGAGTTGGCTAAGTAGACTTAGGTCGCTGTCCACCAGCCCTTCAAGACGTTTGGTTTGGTGGCGCAATTTCTCGTTGTTCACCCGCGTGCATTGGATCACGTAGCGTAGCTTGCTTGCGAAATCCTTGTCGCAGTATCCCAGCGCTGAAGCATAGGTCGACAGCGCGCGAATGCGGCCGATCTGTTCCGCCACCGCCGGCATCAGGCGTGTCGCAAAATGCAATACTTCGAGATACTTGAAACGGTTTGGATAGAGAGTGTCATCGGTGAGGATGACTTTGGGCTCGACCACATCCGGCATGGACTGCGAAGTCGGTTGTTCCAACTGTTTACCCAGAGCGGCCACCATGCTCAGCAGCTGCTCGATGAGATGGCAGTGCAGCTCATAGTTGTCGATCACCGCATCTTCCTGCCAGTTTCGGCTAATCGTTAGCCAGGCATTGCTCAGATTTTCCTGGTCGCGCGGGCTGAGTAGGGCAGAGCTGCGTGCAGAAAACGCCTGCAACAATTCCAAACGGCGCTCCAGTTGCACCTGCAAATGCGACAGCTCGTCGCGAAATTGCTGGTTGCCCCCAAGGGTGCCCATGGTCATACCACGATGGCGCTGTACCGCCTTGATCATGTGGATAAGCTGCTTCGCGAGCGTCAGTGCATCCAGGCGCTGATGATAAAGGTCGCAGAAGTGTGCAAATTGGTTTGAGCCTTTGCCGCGAGATGGTGCAACAGCTATTGCTCCCTGTCTGTTGATGGTGCTTGCTGCCATTCTTTGCTTTACTCCAAATAGCCGAAAACATGGGATCGAGAGCAGATTGTGCGCTTAGATTGCGCGAAGCATCGCATCACCTGCTATTGAAGTAAGACTACAGCAACACCTATGCCAGAGCCGGTTGAAGTTTGATCATAGGCAGGGTGGTCTTGGTAATATATGATTAATGGGATTTTTTATGGATTTATATGCCACGGTCTAATGTCAAATGACAGGCGACAACCCGAATAATTGGAGTAACTGATGTCCGCTAGGGCTGTAAAAAGAATTGTGATTGTTGGTGGCGGTACGGCGGGCTGGATGACTGCTGCGTATTTGGCGCGCTGGTTGGACAAAGTGGATATCCAGGTCTCGCTGATTGAGTCTGAGCTTATCGGCACCATTGGTGTGGGCGAGGCGACGGTGCCGGGAATTCACCAGTTTATAAAGGACTTGGGAATTAAAGAAAGCGAGTTTATTCGTGCTACCAATGCGACATTCAAGTTAGGGATTGAATTTAAAAACTGGGCGGGCGATGACAAGACTTTCTTTCATCCCTTTGCGGGTTACGGCGTTGATATTGAGGATCGCCCTTTTTACAAGACCTGGTGGTCTGCGCAAGCTCAGGGTTATAACGAAGGGCTGGAGAAGTTTTGTTTGTGCGCGCAGTTGGCAGCTGCGGGCAAATTCGCCCTGCCGAGTTTTGACGAAAGCAGTCGCCTCGCTTGGTACAACTATGCCTACCATTTTGATGCGTCGTTATTCGCAAAATTTTTGCGCGCTTATGCTGAGCAGCGGCACGTGAAGCGTATCGAGGGCAAAATTAGTCATGTTCAGTTAAATGCAAGCGATGGATTTATCCAGTCCGTATCCTTGGATTCCGGTGAGCTTGTTGCAGGCGACTTGTTTGTGGATTGTACGGGCATGTCCGCATTGTTGATCGGTAAAACGCTCGCGGTTGGCTATGATGATTGGACTCATTGGCTACCCTGCGACAGCGCCTTGGCTGTGCAAACGACGAGTGTCGCAGAGCCGGATCCGTTTACCCGCTCAACGGCGCGCACGGCGGGCTGGCAGTGGCATATTCCCCTGCAGCATAGAGTAGGCAATGGCTATGTATACTCCAGTCAATTTATCTCCCACGAACAAGCGCGCGAAGAATTGCTGAATAGCTTAACCGGCGAACGCGTGACCGAACCAAAACTGATTCGTTTCACCACGGGAATGCGCAAGGATTTTTGGTACAAGAATTGTGTTGCGATTGGTTTGTCGAGTGGATTTTTGGAACCGCTCGAATCAACCAGCATTTCGTTGATCCAGACAGGGATCAACAAAATGACGGGTTTTCTGGTGAACTTTGAAATTGATGAAGCGCGCGTTGCCGAAGCAAACCGCTTAAATCGCCTGGAATACGAACGTATCAGGGATTTTATTATTCTCCATTACAGCTTGAATGGCCGCTCAAATCCCTTTTGGCAGCATGTGAGCAGAATGCCAATACCAGCTACGTTGGCCGACAAAATCGCGGTTTTCAGAAACTTGGGCGATGTAAAAATGTTGGAGCAAGAGTCGTTTAAAGAGGAGAGCTGGGTAAGCATGTTTTATGGTTTCGGCCAGCAACCCTCAGGCCTGCCAGCCTCAGTAGATCCACAAAAAATTCAGGCAATTATGCAAAAAATGAAGAGCGCAATCGAAAAAGGTGCTCAGCTTGCTCATCCCCACGCTGAATTCATAAGAACCATCGATACCCCCTAAATTACGCGTCCTGCTGCGCCAGCCGCCCTAAGTGGCTGGCATCTCATTCATGGTTGTTTCTTTTTGTAGCAAATCCCAGGCGGTGGTTATTGTCATAGGTGATAAGTCTTGTGCCTATAAAAACATTCTTTTACCATTGGTCATAATAGTCATATATACCATATTAAAGTTATGATGATCCCTAGCAGTGCTATCTCTATATACAGATGTATAAACCTCACGCTTAAACACGGCATTTCTGTCGTGATCATGATGCTGTGTTTTTCTGCGTCTCCATCGCTGTTTGCGGCAGCGCCTTTGTCAATTTGGTTCGATGAGCCAGCGGCAGATTGGGAGAGTGAAGGTCTGCCAGTTGGCAATGGCGCCATGGGTGCTGTCATCGCGGGTGGTGTGCAGCGGGATCTCATTCAGTTCAACGAAAAGACCTTGTGGACCGGCGGCCCTGGCGCCGAGGGCTACGATTTCGGTTGGCCCGCAAAGCCTCAAATATCGGCTTTGCGGCAGGCAAGAAAAACAATCGCCACTGATGGTGCAATAAGCCCGGAAGCTGCTGCCAAATTAATAGGGCGCAAAGTCACCGCCTATGGTGATTACCAAACCTTCGGCGATTTGGTTTTAGACTTTGCAGGAAATGACAGCGATGTCACTGGCTACAAGCGCGAGCTTTCGCTTACTGATGCTCAAGTCACGGTGACCTACGCGCAGGGCGGAGTGAATTACACGCGCGAATATTTGGCGAGTTATCCTGCCGGTGTGATTGCAGTAAAACTTAGCGCAGATCAACCCGGAAAAATATCGTTCACCGCCGGTATCGCCACACCCGATAATCGCTCACTCACCACCCATGTTAATCAAGGTCGGATTACCGCCGCAGGCAAATTAAACAGCAATGGGTTGCAGTTTGAAGCGCAAGCGCAAGTGCTTAATCAAGGTGGTGTGCCGGAAATAATCGATAACAAAAAAATCCGTATTGCCAATGCCGATTCGGTTGTGATTTTGTTAGCTGCAGGTACCAACTACCAACAACAATACCCTAAGTATCGCGGTGAAAATCCCCACGCACAACTTCAACAGCGTATAGAAGCTGCAGCAGCAAAAACATTTACGCAATTGCAAACTGAACATCGCACTGACTACCAGGCCTTGTTTAATCGGATCAATTTAACGATTGGCCAAGCGGCAATTGCACAGCCAACCTCCGCACTGCTCGCGCAGTATAAAAAAGGCGATGCAGTGCTGGATCGCACACTTGAGGCAACCTATTTCCAATTCGGTCGTTATCTCCTGATTGCCTCATCGCGCGCGGGATCACTGCCCGCAAATTTACAGGGTGTATGGAATAACTCGGTTACACCGCCCTGGAACGCTGACTACCACGTCAATATCAATTTGCAGATGAATTACTGGTTGGCAGAGACCACCAATCTTCCTGAGTTGATGACTCCCTATTTTGATTTTGTCGATAGTTTGGTTGAGCCGGGAAAAATCGCCGCGAAAAAAATTGGCGGTATCGATAAAGGTTGGACGCTATTTTTAAATACCAATATTTGGGGCTTTACCGGTGTGATCGCCTGGCCGACGGCCTTTTGGCAACCCGAGGCCTCAGCCTGGTTGGCGCAGCACTATTACGAACACTACTTATTTTCGGGCGATGAAAAATTTTTGCGTGAGCGCGCCTATCCACTTATGAAAAGCGCCGCTGAATTTTGGTTGGCATTTTTAGTAAATGATCCGCGCGATGGAAAGTTAATTGTCTCTCCCAGTTTTTCGCCAGAGCAGGGCAACTTCACTAACGGCGCGGCGATGAGCCAACAGATTGTGTTTGATTTGTTGCGCAATACCCGTGATGCAGCCGAAATTCTTGGCGATAAAAAATTCATCCAGCAAGTGACGAAAAAACTTACCCGGCTCGATAGCGGTATCCGCATTGGTTCCTGGGGGCAGCTACAAGAATGGAAAGAAGATATTGACGATCCTAAAAATGATCATCGCCATATCTCGCATCTATTTGCACTGCATCCGGGTAATCAAATCAATGTGCATAAACAACCGACGCTGCTGATAGCGGTGCGCACCACATTGAATGCGCGCGGCGATGGCGGTACGGGTTGGTCGCAAGCCTGGAAAATAAATATGTGGGCACGCGCGCTCGATGGCGATCGCGCGCACAAAGTATTAGGCGAACAGTTACAGCGCAGTACTCTCCGTAATTTATGGGATAACCATCCTCCATTTCAAATCGATGGCAACTTTGGCGCAGCGGCGGGCATTGCGGAAATGTTGCTGCAAAGTCACAACGGCGAATTGCATCTGCTGCCTGCCTTACCTGCGGCCTGGGCAACGGGTTCCGTCACCGGTTTGCGCGCACGCGGTGGAATTACCCTTGATATGAGTTGGATAAATGGAAAACTAATTTCCGCAAAAATTCACACGACCATCAGTGGAAAAGTGCATTTAAGAACCGCGTTGTTAGCAGAAAAATATTCTTTGACGCAAAGCGCAAGCGGTACCGCTGTTGCACTTACACGTATCGGCATAGTAGGGAGTTTTGCGGCACAAGGAGGGAGTACATATCTCTTGAATGTTCGCAAATAAGAAACAGCAGAGATGGCTTTAGGGGTAGTTCAATAATTCTAACTGGAGAAGATCATGACCATTAACAATAACCACGTATTTAAAAAGCAATTCCTGAAAAAACAATTACCGATGTATATCAAAATGGCATCGAGCCTTTCGCTTGTTGTCGGTGCTATGGGCGTGGGTTCTTATTCCTTCGCGCAAGATTCGACAGCAGATGAGCAAGTCGAAGAAATCGTTGTCACAGGCCAGCGCGCGAGTATTCAATCAGCGCAAGATGTGAAAAAGAATTCCAGTGTTGTTGTGGATTCAATTGTTGCTGAAGATATCGGCAAGTTACCGGATCGCAGCGTAACAGAAGCATTGCAACGTGTACCCGGTGTATCGGTTGGTCGCTATACCAACAACGATGCAGAGCATCCAGCTGCAGAAGGTAGTGGTGTTGCTATTCGTGGTTTGACACAAGTGCGTGCAGAATTAAATGGCCGCGATGTGTTCTCGGCGGCTAACGGTCGTGGTTTGAGTTTTGAAGATGTGCCAGCAGAACTTATGTACGCTGTTGATACCTATAAAAGCCCCTCGGCCGATATGATTGAAGGTGGTTTGGGTGGTACGGTAAATCTGCGCACCCGCATGCCTTTCGATGCGGATGGTCAATTAATTAGCTTGTCCACCAAAGCCAATTATGGCGATCAAATAAAAGAGACTAACGGAGAATATTCCGGCTTATACAGCAATCGTTGGGAAACCGGCGCGGGCGAATTTGGTGTATTGGTTAACGCCTCCACTTCTGATTTATCTGCTCGTTCCGATCAGGTTTACACGCGCCCTTATTTGCCCCGTGTCATTGACGGTGAATCAGTCTGGGTTTCCAAGGGTGTGGATTGGCGTCGCAACGACCACGAAAGCACGCGTGAGGGCGGTTATCTGGCCTTGCAATGGGCACCGAATGATGACACCGAGTTGTACTTCACTGTATTTCGCAGCAAACATGACACTACCTACGATGAAAATGCGTTCTTCCTTGAAGGCGCAAACGGTGATCAGGCGTTAGTGCCTACAGCGGATGATGATTGGGTTTATGACGAAAATGGTGCTCTGCAGTCAGGCACGGCGACGGTTGCAAACCCCGCGCAATGGGGATTGGATTTTGGCACCAGTACGCGTTGGGCAAATAACATTTCCCAGACAACAGATTATTCAACTGGGATTAAATGGTCGCCGGATGACAAATGGAAATTCTCTGCGGATTTCCAATTGGTGGATTCAGAATTGACCGTAGATGATTACACGCTTGGTCTGAAGGTTATTCCGCAAGAAGCCATACTGAGCGGCATGGGAACAACTACACCATCGATCTTGATCGAACCCTCCTATATGGCCGACTACAAAAACTACAGTCTCGGCCAAGAGATGACGCATTTTGAACGCAATAACGCTGAATCAAAAACAGCGCGCTTTGATGCGGAATATGATTTTGATGGCGCCGTTATTAAATCAGTCAAAGTAGGTATGCGTTATTCAGAAAAAACGGCAGACAATATCAACACGGGTTATGACTGGAATACGCGTTACGCGACATGGTTTGGCTTTGATAAAAACTCATTGCCTAAAGTGACAGCCGATCAGGCTGCAGACTACTTAACCTTGTATTCTTTTGAAAATTTCCAACGCGGTGATGTCGATGTTCCTGCGGCCGGCTACCTCTACTCTGCGGCGGCAACCAGAGATTTTCGCGCGACGACGGACGCGGTTAACGCAGGCTGCCCGAATGAGTCCTTCTCATGGGCGTGTAACGATATTGTTTATCCTGACTGGAATCGTTTAGATAATCCGATTTACAGAAACACGCAAGATGAAACAACCGTGGCAGCCTATTTTATGGCGAACTACGGCTTTGACGATTTAGCAATGCCAATTGACGGTAATATCGGTGTACGAGTTGTTCAGGCCGATAACATCGCCCATGGTCATTTGGTTATTAATCGGATAACGACGCCCTCCGGTGCTGTAGTGGTTGAAGGATCTTCGTCCGACTACGATGCCAAAAATAATTACACCAACGTATTGCCCAGTTTCAACCTGAGAATGCGCGCGACCGATGATCTCTTTATTCGTTTTGCTGCATCAAAAGCGATATGGGCTCCGAGTTTTGCAGACATGCAAGCACGCATGACGGTCTCTGGTAGTGTTAACAATGATGGCAAGTTATTGTTCAGTTTGAATCAGGACACAAAGCCGTATCTTGAACCCATGAAAGCAAATCAGTTTGATTTGTCTGCTGAATGGTATTTTGATGAAAATGGTGGCATGGCACACGTTGCGGTGTTCAAGAAAAAAGTAGAAGACTTCTTTAGACGAGGTCAATCAGGTTTCGCTGTGGAAGGTGCTGATGGTCAGGCAGTAGTCGGTACAGCGACATGGTTGGCAAATATTGGTTCTGGCGATATTAACGGTGCTGAAATCGGCGTGAGTAAATTCTTTGATTCATTGCCAGCGCCGTTTGATGGTTTAGGTATTCAAGCTAACTACACGTTTATCGATAGCGAAGCTAAGATCCCATTAATCAATCAGCCGGTTGGTGGTGATACCCACGCCGGTGCATCTCCGCTGGATACAGACCGCTCTATCTACGGTCAGATGCCAGTTGATCAGCTCTCCAAAAATGCCTATAACATTGTAGGTATGTATGAAAAAGATGGCTTCTCTGCGCGCTTGGCCTACTCATGGCGCAGCAAGTATCTGATCACCTGGGGTGGTAACGGATTTGATCCAGACTTCAATGATGGCAAGGGTGGCAAGGCGCGGTTGCCAGTCTACAATGATGATTATGGTCAATTAGATGCGTCAGTTAGTTACACCTTCCTTGAGAACTACACGGTCACTGCAGAAGCGTCAAATCTTCTTCAGGAAAAAACAGTGGGCATCATTGACCAAAATGCTGCCGGTGATCATGTTGCCTATTCCTATGCACAAGATGCGCGTTTCGCTGTTGGTGTTCGCGCCAAGTTTTAATTAGTGTGTGTTTGACCTTGCCCCTACCAGGGCAAGGTTTTTTTGTTTTTGTCTTTAGTGAAAATAATTGCGGCGAGGTTTTATGAAAATCGTTTTTCCACACCGTTTACGCCGACTGAATCGGTTCGTTGTGTCGTCATGTATTTTGTTTATGCCAATCGTCGTGTCTCTGCCGGTTTTCGCGGATGCCTTACCCCAGCTTGTCACCAAGAATAATCGCCACGCGCTTATGGTCGATGGCGCACCCTATTTAATGCTCGGCGCGCAAACCAATAACTCCAGTAATTATCCCGCTGCATTAAAAGATGTTTGGCCCTCAGTTGAAAAAATGCACGCCAATACCTTGAGTATTCCAGTGGCTTGGGAACAGGTAGAACCGGTTGAAGGGCAATTTGATTTTTCTTTTGTGGATGTGTTGTTAAAACAAGCGCGCGAACGCGATGTAAAAGTGGTGCTGCTCTGGTTTGCGACATGGAAAAACAATGCACCACACTATGCCCCTTCATGGGTGAAGCTCAATAACAACCGTTTTCCGCGTGTAGTGAAACAAGATGGTGACACGCTGAATTCAATGTCGCCACTTGGAAAAAATACGCTTGAGGCAGACAAAAAAGCCTTTGTCGAATTGATGAAGCATTTAAAGAAAATCGATAAAGACCACACTGTGATTATGGTGCAAGTGCAAAATGAAGTGGGCACCTATGGCGCTGTGCGCGATTACTCTGCTGCTGCGCAACAACAATTCAATGCGCAAGTGCCTGCTGATTTAATTGAAAGACTCAAGTTAAAATCCGGCACCTGGCCGCAAGTATTTGGTAAAGATGCCGATGAATTTTTTCACGCTTATTACATCGCCAAATACTGCAATGACATAGCGGCAGCCGGTAAAGCGGTCAAAAATCTGCCGATGTATGTGAATGTTGCGTTACGCAATCCATTTAATCCCGGTTTGCCTGGCCAGTATTCCAGTGGCGGTGGCACCGACAATGTGCTGCATATTTGGAAAGCGGCTGCACCAGCGATTGATTTAATCGCGCCGGACATTTATTTCCGGGATCACAAAACCGTTAGTAAAGTATTGGATTTGTATGCGCGCCCTGATAATGCATTATTTGTTGCCGAAATTGGTAATGATCAACCTTTTGCGCGCTATTTTTATTCTACGCTCGGCAAAGGCGGAATTGGTTTCTCGCCCTTCGGAATGGATGACACTGGCTATACCAATTACCCGCTCGGTGCGAGAGAATATAACGCAGAAATTATCGAACATTTTGCACAACACTATCGCGCTATAGCGCCCGGCATGCGCCCATGGGCGAAATTATTATTTGAAAAAAATAGCTGGGGTTTTGCTGAACCACTGGATACCATGGTCGATACACAAAAAATTTGGAATGCAGAAGCAACCCCTGCTGAAAAAGAACAGCACAACAAAGATCGCGCTGCTGCTCTCACCCAATTGGTTGATGCAGGCTTGTGGGATATTGAAGTGACTTACGGTCGCCCCATGTTTTGGATTGCACCGCCAGAAGGTAATACTCCAGCGGCCGGCGGCGCATTGGTTGTGCAGTTGAGTGATAACGAATATTTGGTTACCGCACACAAAGCGCGTGTGGAATTTAAACCTTCGGCAGAATTGGCCGGTAAAAAATACATGATTGAACGGGTGGAAGAAGGACACTTCTCAACCATTCCAGATGAAAAAGGTGAGTGGAAAATGAACCGCGTTTGGAATGGCGACCAAACCGACTGGGGTTTGAATTTCAGTGATCGTGCGGTTACGTTGAAAGTCAAAATGGCTGCGTACACGACGAATTAAAGAGCGGGGCGCGGCAAGCGGCGCCCCTACAAATTGCACCCCTAGGGGCGCAGCTGTGGTCAATCTTGGGTTTATGTGAAGAATTTGAAATTGCAAAACGCGCATAGGCTATCTTTGATGGTATTGTGCGGCCATTGCCAAAGGCGCTTATACCCAGAGCCAAGATTATGTCGGAAAGATTGCAGGTTAAAGAGGCCTCCGGGCTTATGTTGTTTCTTGGTGTGCAGCTGCAAGGGTGGGCGCGCAGTAAAATTAAACAGCGGTTACAAAGTGGTTGCGTCAGCGTTAATGGAACGGTTATTACGCAACATGATTTCCTGCTTAACGAAGGTGATCTTGTAGAGGTGGGGGCAACCGCCAAGGCGACCAATAGCGCGCCATCACAATTGGAAATTCTATATTCTGACCGCGATATTATCGCCATCAATAAACCCGCTGGTTTGTTGTCAGTAGGTAATCCAAAAGAAACACAACAACACGCGCTGGCTATTTTGCGCAATCAGTTATCGCGTCGCACACAATCCATAAAATTATGGCCGGTTAACCGGATTGATCGCGATACATCCGGCGTTTTATTGTTTGCCACATCGCGCGAAATGCGTGAAGCCGTCATGGGCAAGTGGGATCAGGCCGAGAAAATTTATTTAGCAATTGTAGAAGGCTGCCCCAACCCCGCGCAGGGAACAATCGATCAGCCTCTGCGTTTGGATGAAGTGGAATATCGCGTCCATGTGGGCGCGCATCCCGATGCGAAACCCGCCATCACCCATTTCAAAACCGAGCGAACCAAGAACACACGTACACTTTTGCAAGTCCAAATAGACACCGGGCGCCAGCATCAAATACGCGCGCATTTATCTTGGTTGGGTTGTCCCATAGTGGGTGATGAACGCTACGGCACCAAAGGTAAACGCATGGGTTTGCATGCGTTGCGCTTAAAGATTATCAACCCAAAAACCGGCAAAGAATTAGTGTTTGAAACACCTGCGCCTGCGGATTTTTTCGCGTTGCTGAATCAAACCAAAGTAAAGGCAGCAGCGCGTAAATAGGGTATTGAACCAAAGCGCGCGCTTATTCGTAATAGCTAACTAAATCCTCGCTGGATAGTGACTATGTTTTCGTTCTTCAAAAAAGACCCGCTTAAAGAACTCAATAAACAATATCTGCAAAAACTGGAAGAAGCCATGCACGCACAACGCAATGGCGACATTCGGTCTTACTCGATGTTGACGAGCGAGGCGGAGGATATATTGAAGAAAATGGAGGCTCTTGGAAAAGCTCCAGGAAATTAAGACGTGTGTGGAAATGCAAAAATCAGAAAGATTAGTACCACTCCCTAAAGGACACGCCTCGGCCAAAAATAGAGTTTTTAATGTTCATTCTGTTCATGTGATTACTCACGTCAGTTTGTTTGTGGTGGAGCTCAGTTTCTCGCGTAAACGATGATTAACGGGTCTTAAATTGTGGCTTTTAGTAGCTATGTTACCGGTTACCTATGCCCTCCAAGACTCAGGTTTTATCCCCCCCCCATTTTTCTTGCCCCCGCTTTGTTGCATATAGCGCGCTTCTGCCTACACTTTCAGTTGGGAACCCCCATCGCCATCAGAATTTGCCAACAAACTACAGGTTAAGCCTTGCTATGAAAGTGATCAGTCGTCTCTATTTTGGCTTTACGTTACTGCTACTGCTCATGATGTTGACCACCGTGATTGGCGTCCTGAAAATAAAATCGGCGGATCAGTTGCTGACCAAAGTTGCCGAGCAGACGTCAGTTGAGCAGCGTCAGGCCATTAACTTTCGTGGCATTGTGCATGATCGCGCCATATCCATTCGCGATGCGGTTCTTGAGGGGAATCTGGCGGCGAGCCAGAAACATCTGGGCGATATCATCAAGCTCGATAAGTTTTATCAAGATTCAGCGGTAGTGCTCGACCGTTTGTACGGTTCGAAAAAAGGTGAAAATCCCGAGGAGCTGCGCCTGTTGGAGGCTATCAAAACGATCGAGCGACAAACATTGGATCTCACGGCGCAGTGCATTGCTTTGCTGAATGCAAATAACTATGAACAGGCAAGAGGTTTCCTGCTGTCCCAAGTATCGCCTTCATATGCCGAATGGTTGAAGCGTATCAACGCATTGATTGACGTTCAGGAGCGCGTCATTCAGCAGAGCGTTAAATCTGTACGTGATGACACCAATAATTTTCAGTGGTTTATGTTGATAATAACGGCTTTCTCCTTAGTCATTGGAGCCACTTTTTCTGTATTGACGATTAGAAAATTGCTGCAAATTCTCGGTGGTGAGCCTGAAGCAGCCGCTGAGGTGATCAAGAAAATTGCGAACGGGGATCTGAAGGTGACCGTTCAGGCGTCTTCGCCAAACAGTGTCATGGGCTCATTGCAGGAGCTGAACCGACAGCTCAACCATATGACGGGCAGTACAACCAAGGCGGCAGCGGACTTGATGTCTGCCTCCAGCGATTTGCTCAATACCTCACAGCAGAACGAGAGATTAATTGGCCAGCAAAAACGCGAGACCGAGCAGGGCGCAGCCGCCATACAGCAGATGGCGAACAGTGTGATTGCAGTGGCGCATCACACCAACGAAGCGGCCAATTTGGCGCAGACGGCCATGAAGGAATTCATTGCAGGCCAGCAGGAGGTTGATAAAACCCAGCAAACCATTTCGTTGCTGGCGGGTAAAGTCGGTGAGGCGGCCGGCGTTATTGACCATTTATCCGAAGGCAGCCGTGAAATTGGTTCGGTGCTAGAAGTTATCCAGGGTATTGCTGAGCAGACCAATTTACTTGCATTAAACGCGGCGATTGAGGCGGCCCGCGCGGGTGAGCAAGGCCGTGGTTTTGCGGTTGTTGCTGATGAAGTGCGCGGTCTTGCCAGCCGAACTCAACAGTCAACCCGTCAGATTCAAGAAGTTATCAAGCGTATGCAAGATGGTTCGCAAAAGGCGGTAGAGGTGATGAAGCAGGGGCAAGATCAGGCTAGTTTGAGTGTTGAACAAGCGCACCGCGCTGGTGATGCCCTGAAAGCGATCAACTCCTCGGTAACCCGCATCAATGATATGAATACACAAATCGCCACGACTGCAGAGGAGCAATCAGCAGTTGCTGCAGAAATTAACAAGAACTTTGATCGCATTACGCATTCAGCCAATCTGGCAGAACAGGAGGCTCGCAAAATAACCCAGTCAAGCAACGCATTAGATGGGCTCGCATCGGTGTTAGGCGCTGCGGTAAAGCAATTCAAAATCGGTTAACAGGCTGTGAATGCTAACCGCCGCAAAATCTGACGCAGCCACAAAATCGGCATAAAAATATCTACAGCCAAAGGTCAGCTATGAACATAAGTCTTCCTAGCAGAGCGATTTCAGTCGCAATGATGATTTTCGGTAGTCTCTGGATGGGGCCCCTAGCAGCGCAAACCATTATTAAGGTTAATGAAGCGACTGACGGTAACGGGCGCTATGCGATGCAAATGGTCAAGCTTGCGCTTAGCAAAATTGACGCTCGCTATGATTTTGAGATTGATTCGTCGGAAGTATCCCAGGCGCGCAACATTGCGGATGTTGCCGAGGGGCGCTCGGATTTGTTATGGGCGGCAACTAATCAGGAGATGGAGGATAAGTTACTGCCCATTCGCATCCCGCTTTACAAGGGTCTGTTGGGGCACCGAATTTTTATCATCAATCCCGCGTCACAAGCGCGTTTTGATACTGTGAAAACCTTTGAGGATTTAAAACGCTTCACCTTCGGCCAAGGCACTACCTGGGCTGACTCCGATATTCTCGCCAGTAATGGCTTGAATGTCGTGCGCGCCAATAAATACCATAGTCTGTTTTATATGGTAGATGGCGGCCGCTTTGATGCTTTTCCGCGCGGGGTGCAAGAACCTTGGGGGGAGTTGCAAAGCCTTCCAAACTTACCTTTGGCGGTGGAAAAGCGAATTATGTTGGTATACCGGATGCCGTTTTATTTGTTCACCTCAAAAAACAATACCAAGCTCGCTGCTGATCTTGAATTGGGTTTTAACCGGGCAATTGCAGACGGTAGTTTTGACAAAGTTTTCTTAAACGATCCCATGGTGCGCGATGTGTTGGAAAAGGCCAATTTGGACGAACGGTTGGTATTTCCGCTCAATAATCCTACCCTGCCTAAAGAGACTCCACTGGATCGCCCAGAGCTTTGGTTTGATATCAAAACCTTGGGTAAAACAACGCCTGCTGCTGCGCCTGATACGGCAGATAAAGTGGGCGATTGAAGCGGGGGTTGAAGCGGGGGTTGAAGTAGTGGCTTGCAGCCGGGATTGAAGCCGGAGTTGAAGCCTGGGTTTAAACAATAGACCAGTGAGTAAAACCCGCGAGTCGCGCGCAAGATGCCAGCGGATTGCTGAAGGAATCGCGCGCTAGCGGGTGCAGGATTTTCGTTCGCAGTGCATTCAGCATCATATTCAGATTTTGTAATGCTTTTTTCAGCCACTTAATTCCCTCCTAGCCCAATTACCCATCGTTTCCTTGATCTCCTGCGCGGATGGAAAATCGCCCGCATCTGCTGCTAAACCTGTCATTGTTGCGGGTGATCTGCCATCCACTGACTGGCGTAGTACCTTCGCGAGCTATTTGGTGCAAAGCGCCTTTTGTTGGGCAGTGGCTGGCTTGTCATTCGTTTGGCGCCAAACAAACCACTCTCTATCTATAAAAACGGGTTTACTCTTTTGCTATAAGTACTTAACGGATGCAAAGCAGGGGGGATTGAAAGTGTTTTCATAGGTACAAGTTTGCGTTTTTATCAAGTTACGTAAAGTGGAACGCTTCATGGAGAGGTGTGTAGGTAGAATCTGGTGACAACATTGGCAATGTTCAAGCTCGATCCGTTGCTAAACTAACTGAGCGAGCTGCAAATCACTAAAGGATGTAGGGACACAATAACGAGAAAAATACGATGACCTCAATTATGACCAAAGAACTCAATAACACCCTAGAAGAAAGCGGCGACGACGCCGAACGCAAATACCGTGCCCCCGCCTTGGAGAAGGGCTTGGACATACTCGAATTGCTCGCACGCCATTCATCACCCATGACCACCTCGCAAATGGCAGCTGCGTTGGGGCGTTCGGTGAGCGAACTCTTTCGTATGGTGTTAGCACTCGAATATCGCGGGTTTATCACCCAAATGCTCGACGGCCGCGACGGCTACATGCTCACCAATAAACTCTTCACGCTCGGCATTTCCCAAGGTACAGCTAAAACCCTTCTGGAAGTCGCACTGCCGGTGATGAAGGAGTTGACTCGTGAGCTCGGGCAGTCCTGCCAATTGGTGGTGCCTTCCGGCGACCAAATTGTAGTGGTTGCGCGGCTTGAAAGCCCGATGGATCTGGGTTTCTCGGTGCGTGTCGGGTATCGCCGCCGCCTGATTGATACCAACTCGGGTGCCTTGCTGTACGGCTTTGCGACCCCCGATGTACAGGCCGGTTGGCTGCCGCAGTTATCGGCAACGGTGGATCTGGAGCGTATCGAGCGCTTCCAGGCCAAAGCACGTAAAGGGGTAGCTCAGGGCTATATTCAACTCGCAAGCGATTTTGTGGACGGCGTAACCGATTTCTGTGTGCCGATCATCGGTGTTCATGGCGCGGCAGCGGTATTGATCATCCCGTTTATTCATATCAAATCCCAGTCAATCACCACCGAGCGGGTGTTGGAGCGGCTGCTGCAAGCCTCCGAAAAAATCTCGCAAGGCCTTATCGATTAACTATTTTAGTAACCCTCCCTAAAAGCCGACGCTCGCCGTCGGCTTTTTTATAATCAAGAAAAAGTCGGTTTGGTTACGCGTTTCCCAAAATATCTTCAATAGTTCTCGATGCTGCAAGCGATTGGGCAATGGCCGCGCAGACTTGTTGAATAAGTGCGGAAGCCGCGTCACCTGTTACGCCAGCTTTGAGTTCTTTTTCTGCAGTGGATGCGGTTGTAGATACCAGCATAAAACCAAAGGTGGATGATGTGCCTTTGAGAGTGTGAAGTGATTGTGCGAGTGCGCTGTAATTTCCCTTGGCTAATTCCGCTGCGAGGCTTTCCGGTAAGGATTCCAAATTTTGTATAAATTTTGGCAGCATGCGCAAGAAGATCGTTTTGTTCCCGCCAAGCCGGCTCAGAGCTGAGTCAATATCCAACAGTTGAGGCGTTTCTTGTGGCGTGTTTGTTGACGTCTTTTCGGTTTGGGGTGCAGGTGCTTGGGGTGCAGGCTCAATCGGAGTATTGATGTGATTGGTGAGTTTGTTGGTGTGTTTCCCCAGAACCGCAATTAAATGGGAGAGATTAAAGGGTTTGCCGACGTGATCATTCATCCCTGCCGCCAAGCAGGCTTCGCGATCAGAGGCCATTGCATTTGCGGTCATGGCAATAATAGGAAGCTGGGTGAGGCCCAGTTGGTTGCGAATCCCGTGCGTTGCAGAAAAGCCGTCCATCACGGGCATTTGTATATCCATCAGTACCACATCAAAGTGATCAGTTGGTGGTTGTTGGCGTGTCAGTGCATCCAGAGCTTCTTGGCCGTTGTTGGCCGTTGTTATCTGTGCGCCCTCATATTCAAGTAGTTCTTGAGCAATTTGCTGATTCGTAAGGTTGTCTTCTACCAGTAAGATTTTCATTCCATGCAGGTGCTGAACATTGTCTGCTATCGCCGCTGCAGTATCTGTGGCGGTGAAATGTTGGAGTTCATCTTCATTCGGGTTGCGTAGTGTGAGCCGAAAGTAAAAGTAACTTCCTTTGCCTTGCTCGCTATCGACCTGCAGCTTTCCACCCATGAGTGAGACAAGATGTTGGCTGATGGCCAAGCCCAGCCCGGTACCACCAAAGCGACGAGTGGTTGATGATTCAGCTTGGGTGAAGCCAGTAAAAATCTTCACAATATTTTCGGCGGCTATGCCAATTCCTGTATCTCTAACACCGAAGGTCACGGTGGTTTTGTCTTGATCAGCGGCAACAAATTCAATCGATAAACTTACCTCGCCCTGCTGGGTAAATTTAATTGCATTGCTCCCCAGATTAATGAGAATTTGTTGGAGCCTTAGTTCGTCACCCATGAATATTTGCGGTAATTGGGGGTCTGGCAAGATGTTAAGTTGAATATCTTTGGCAGCGGCAATGGGGGACAAAATGGTTTTTAGATCATCCAGCATTTTGCTAATACGAAAGGGAATCGGATCCAGCTCGATTTTCCCTGCTTCTG
>CAIOHY010000493.1 GCA_903858205.1 uncultured Cellvibrio sp. | reverse complement strand
CCGCCAAGGGGCTGACCTCGCCGCAAATACCAATGGATAAATCACCTGAGTTCGCCGCTAGAACACAGGTACTAGCCGAAGACAGACGCACGATGCGATAGGCAGGAATGACCGCCCCCGCCGTGTAGTTTTTTTGCAAAATCGGATTGCTCATCGCAGGCTCCAAAAAAATAGTTAGAAAGAAAAATTACTGACCGTTTACAACTTGGCTTACTGCTTCTGAATAACTCAGAGCTTGGCCTTTTGCTTCCGCGCTCTTGATCAACGCATTGGCTGCATCCTTAATTGCATGAGGATTGCTGACATCCACAGACTCGGGTGCGCCGGTAATCACCTCGCTAAAACTCACCACAACAGGGCGCGCGGCCAATAGCGTTTTAAAGGCGGCCAACTGGTCGTGTGATTGTTTGGCATCGCCCTCGCCAAACTCCACGGTTTGCTCACCGCTGAGCGACTCCGCAAACGCGAGCAAATTGCCTTGCTCTACAGGCAACACCTTTCCTGCAGCGACAAGCCCACTTAAAAACTCACTGAATTCAGCGGTACGCTGTTTCAATTCGCTGGCGGCCAGCTTTGCTTTAAGTGCGGCGTTTTCTTGCTCTAATTGCTGTGCTTGTTCAGGCGTCACGATAGTTTCCTCTTGTGATTCTTCGGTGGGGTCGGTAATGGTTGGCTCACTAAAAGCAGGCAAGCTGGTAGCGGTTTGTTCGGGTTCTAGTGCCGCCTCTTGAAGTGATTGAACCTCCCAGCCGCGAATGGCCTTGTCTGCCTCCTCTAAACCAAATTTTCCAATTAACCAATCGCGCAAATTGCGCCACAGGCCAGCATTGATTCGGTCATCCCATTCGGAAAATTCCACGACGCCTTCATCGGCATCTGCAAATTCCACTGCACGCAAACCTTTTACTGCAGGGGGCTGCGCACCCAGAAAACCAACATGGCGCAGGTAATAAACACCGGGCACTGGATTGGCGGCTGAGTCAGGGGAGTAAAACGAGGCAGATATTTTTTTGAAACGTCCGGCGGTAACCAGCTCGGAAAATGCGGGGTCAATTTGTTCTGGCTCTGCAAACAAAGCGCCGTCTTGCGCGCTCAATGTTTTTACCCAGCCATAAGCGGGTGCGTCATGTTTTGGGTGGCCAACAACAATCGGTGCTTCATGCAATTTCGGATCGTAGGCCGCTGCACTGGCGATAAGGTCAGCTTCAGAAAAATTCAGCACCGCACCGCTCATTGCGGTTTGAGTGCCTGCTTTAAAAATGTGTAGGGAGTTTTGTGTTTTCATGCCGCCATGATCGGCGGCGCGGGGAGTTGTGTCAGTTGAACGGCGTCAATACGTTAATTGATTGCGGCTTGTAAATGGCGTTGAATAATTTTCAGAATGGAATTGCGCCACGGATCGGGTAAACCGTTAGTGGGCAAGAATGGGCGCGCAGGTATGGTAACGCTGTGCGCACCAATCGTCACCCATTGTGAAAAATTGGAGCGACTTTTTTTCACAAATTTGTTGCCAATACCTGCTTTGTTTTTTTTGAAATAGGCTTGCTGGCTTCTCGCAGCGTGATCTATGTTTCCACCAAATTGATGGATGGCCGCATAGATCACATTGGTACCGACATTCACACTATCGCCACTGACTTGATAGGTAATGCTATTGCGCAAACGGGTAGTGTCTAATAATGGCTTTCCTGCGCGTTTTTTGAGTGGAGCCCACGGCGCGCCCTCGGGGCTTTGGCTATTGCGGAAATTCATTTGCACTCGCTTAAGCACTTCACCGCCGATAGCATTTAGCACCGGATCTTTGTTGCGGATT
>CAIOHY010000492.1 GCA_903858205.1 uncultured Cellvibrio sp. | reverse complement strand
GATAATCAGATGCCAGGGAAAATAATATTAGCAGGTGGTGCAGGGCTCGTAGGACAGAACCTTGTCGTACGCATGAAAGCCAGAGGTTACACAAATATTGTTGTATTGGATAAACATCGCAAAAATCTCGATATTTTAAAGAAAATCCACACTGACGTTACATTTGACTATGCCGACCTCGCAGTTCCAGGTGATTGGCAGCAGTATTTTGCAGATGCTGAAGTTGTAGTAATGTTACAGGCGCAAATTGGCGGGAATAATTATCAGGGGTTTATTCGTAACAACCTGGATTCGACCAGGCTGATTCTTGATCTGATCAAAATCCGAAAAGTGCCTTATCTGGTACATATCAGTTCTTCTGTGGTGGAGTCAGTCGCTGATGATTTTTACACCAATACGAAAAAAGAACAGGAACAGATGGTGCTGGAAAGTGGCATAGCATGCCCGATACTTCGTCCAACGCTGATGTTTGGCTGGTTCGATCGCAAGCATCTTGGCTGGCTCTCCCGGTTCATGAAGAAGGTCCCGGTATTTCCTATACCTGGACACGGGCGCTACATGCGCCAACCACTTTATGTTGGGGACTTCTGTAACATCATTATCAGTTGTATTGAGAATAGAATTGACAACGGTATTTATAATATTACCGGGCATGATAAAATTGATTACATTGATATTATTCGTGAAATAAAATCAGCTATCGGCACAAAAACATCAATTATAAAAATCCCATATTTCCTGTTTTACACATTATTGAGGGTATGGGAGATTTTCGACAAAAATCCACCTTTCACTACGCAACAGCTTGTTGCACTACGTGCGAAGGATGAATTTGAAGTAATAGAGTGGCCAGAGATTTTTAACGTGACTCGCACACCGTTTGCCAAAGCTATTGATGAAACCTTCAATGACCCGACCTACAGTAAAATAAGACTGGAGTTCTGAATATGGGGCAACGCATTGCAGTGCTGGGGGCGGGGCCTATGGGGTTGGCTGTGGCTTATCAGTTAGTGCTGGATGGTCATCAACCTGTCGTTTATGAAGCCGACGACCGGGTAGGAGGCATGACTGCAACATTTGATTTTAACGGCCTTAACATCGAACGATATTATCATTTCCATTGTATCTCTGATCATGACTACCTTCAGATGCTTGATGAATTGGGAATTGCAGACAAAATGCGTTGGGTAGAAACCAGAATGGGCTACTGGTATCAGGGAAGGTTACAGTCCTGGGGCAATCCTCTCGCACTACTCAAGTTTCGGGGCCTGGGTCTTGTTGCCAAATTTCGATATGGTCTGCATGCTTTTCTATCAACCAAACGCAATGACTGGAAAACACTTGACCATGTGGAAGCCACAGGATGGATTAAACGCTGGGTAGGCAATGAGGCCTATGAGGTATTGTCTGATAAGGCTCGGCGCGATGCATACGACATTACTCTCGCGGGGCAAGAGGCCAGTGCCGCTGCATCCTAGAGCGCCCAGATGCCGTACAGAGCAGAACAGAAAAAGCGCGAGCCTCTAGTGTGACTAGGTCTCACATGCGGGCTCTTACTGCTTTTTAGCCTATTCGTGGTGGTCTGCAAACGCTGCGTTGGTGGCGGCGGCGTACCACGCCTCACGAATGGCCAAACTGGCATTATTGTGCTGTGAGTTGGCCACCGCAAAAACGCTCTTGTTTTGGGCATAGTGCGGTCCGATTTGCTCGGTGTATCCAAGCTCTCATTGCTGCGCACCAGTTCACTCAGCCGCTCATCGGCGGTCTGTAAGCCGCAGTGTTACTTCGGTGGCATCTGCGACTGAGGTCGTGTCCCTAGACGTGGTGTAAGTTCGTAG
>CAIOHY010000491.1 GCA_903858205.1 uncultured Cellvibrio sp. | reverse complement strand
CTTGCCAGAAGGGCACCCTGCTATCAGTAGCTTTATTGGCATTCCTATTTTTAGTGGCCGCGAGCAAATTGCGATCCTCGGGCTAGCAAACGCCGAGCAGGGTTACACCAACCAAACCGCCGATGAACTGGAGCCGATCATTAAAAGCATTGCGCAATTTGTGCAAACAATGAATCACGAACAACAGCATGCGCACGACAAGGCAGCGCTCGAAGCCAGCACCCAACATACGCAAACGATCCTCAACGATATCGCCGACGGCATTATTACCATTTCAAAAGACGGCATCATCCAAAGCTTCAATCACGCAGCCGAAACTATTTTTGGTTACCGCGCCAAGCAAATTATTGGCAAAAATGTCAGCGAGCTTATGCCCGAGCCACACAGATCGGAGCACGATGAGTACATCAAGGCCAATCTGAAAACAGGCAAGAAAAACATCTTGGGCATAGGAAGGGAAGTCAGTGGATTGCGTCGCAATGGCGACGAGTTCCCCATGGATTTAATGGTATCGCGCGTATTCCAAAATGGAGAACCCATGTTTATTGGAATAGTTCGGGATATAACTGAAAAAAAACGTGTTGAGGTTTTACGTAGTCAATTTATAACAGCAGCCACGAAAGAAATATTGGGGCCGCTGAATGTCATTACCGAGGCCATTAATCTGCTCCAGAAAAATGACCCTGGCGTATCCAGCGAAGCTGTCAAAAATGCCATCAACATCGCCGAATACAACACCATAAAATTAAGAAAAATGATGAATGAATTAATTGAGGTAAAAAACCTATCCACCGGAGAGACCAAGTTCCACTCACAAGCTCATATGGTGCTTCCACTTATCGAAGAGACCTTGCACCTCAACAAAATCTACAACGACATATACCAGTGCAACGCCTCCATCAAATCCACCAAAAACAACATTAGCGTTCAGGTCGATAGCGCACGATTTCATCAAGTAATGTCGCAACTATTGCAATACATGCTGAAATTTAGCAAACCCAAAAGTGAAATTCATCTGAGGATTAATGAGGAGAAAGGCCGAGTTGCAATCAACATAAATCTGACGGGAAAATTCTCGAACGACGCGATTCGGAAAAATTTATCGGCTTATTTTTCTCAAACTAACGAGCCCATTTCGCTTGGAAACTACGCAGAGGGCAGCATTGAAATTGCACTCGCAAAAGAGATAATTGAAAAAATGCACGGAAAGCTTTATTTGGAAAGTAGAACGGTAGAAAACAAGTACGAAGAATGTATTCTCACTGTGGAGCTACCGCAAGCCACTACCCATTTTGCGCAATAAAAAGTACGTACAAAAGCCGCACCGCTAAATTTTATAAATGGTTTCCGTTGCCCATGGCTTTGATTTTTTCAAGAAGCGCAGCGCCCATTTTGTCGAGTTCGACCGTTTCATCAACCGCCCCACAAAGCACCGCTTCTTTTGGCATACCGTAAACCACACAACTCGCCTCATCTTGAGCAAAGGTGTAGCCACCGCTATTGCGTATATCCAACATGCCTTTTGCGCCATCTTTTCCCATTCCCGTTAGCAATATGCCCAATACGTTTTTTCCTCCGGCCACTGCAGCCGATTGCATCATCACATCCACTGCCGGGCGATGGCGATGAACAGGCTCGCCCTCAGATAATTTTAGAATGTAGTCAGCGCCCGAGCGCTCAACCAGCATATGAAATCCGCCCGGCGCGAGAAAGGCGTGGCCGGGTAAAATACGCTCTCCACCTTTCGCTTCCACCACATGCAAACGCGTCAACCTATTCAACCGCTCTGCATAGGTACGCGTAAAACCCGGCGGCATATGTTGAGTCATCACAATACCTGGAACCGCTGCTGGTAACTGCACAAGTAAATCCTTAATCGCTTCAGTACCGCCCGTTGATGCTCCAATCGCAATAATTTTCTCGGTTCCCATTAACTTTGATGTCAGTGGAATTTTTTCTGTGCCCGCTATTACCGTCCGGTTACTTTTTACGAGCGGTTTTACTTTCACACTGGCAGCAGCGCGAAGCTTCTCAACAATCAAGTCAGCATATTCACGGATTCCACTGCTCACACCCAATTTTGGTTTGGGAATATAGTCCACTGCACCTAGCTCTAACGCACGCAGTGTTGCCTCGGCTCCTTCTTCTGCAAGCGTAGAAATCATCACTACGGGTGTTGGTCGCGCGCCCATTAGCTTTTCAAGAAATGACAAACCATCCATACGCGGCATTTCAATATCCAATGTAATCACATCGGGAGCAAACTCATTCACCATATCGCGTGCAACATAGGCATCGGGCGCAGCGCCAACCAATACCATATCTGGCGTGTTGCGAATAATTTCGGCCAATAGGCTCCGCACCAACGCTGAATCATCTACAACAAGTACTTTGATTGACATACACACTCTCGCACAAACAGGAACTCACGTATCGAATAACTCAACACCGCCAGATTTTGGCGTGTATTTAACACGCATACGGTACTCACTTTCTCTATCCATAATTGTAGTGTTATGAATGGATTTTATTTTTCTAACCATCACTTTTCCGGTATCTGGAAAAAAATAAACCTTGCGCGGATATTCACCTAACAGATCCTGAGCAAAAATAGGGATTTCTTCATTGTGCAAATAGTCCAAGACAAATTCTGCATTACGCTCGCCAACATTATTAACCGTCATTCCGCGCAACACATTACCGCCGCCAAACACTTTTGCTTCCAGGCGATTTCTGTTGGCGCCCAGTTTCAATAAGTGATTGATTAATAATTCCATGGCATAAACACCATAGCGCGCAGACTCAGTAAGCAGACCACCTTGATTGCTACCATCGTTCGGCAATAAAAAATGATTCATACCGCCAACACCGGAAACCTTGTCACGAAGACACACCGCCACACAGGAACCCAGAACAGTAACAATCAACTTATCGCCTTTTGTTACATAGTATTCACCGGGTAAAATCTTAACGGCTTCTTTCTCAAAATGGCGATCGTAATAAGAATTAGGCGCCAGATGTACGTTGTTATCAAATTCCATGACGTACTCCCGGATCTGAATAGTTCGCCAGACGGTACGTGGTTTTTCCAATCAGCTTTACCAAGTGGGTCGCCTGCGAAAAACTTTCTGAATGCCCTGCAATGTAGAGTCCATCTGGAGCCAAAAGATGGGTCATGCGCTCCAGCAATTTCAACTGCGTTGGTTTGTCAAAATAAATCATGACATTTCGGCAAAAAATGACATCAAAGGGCGCGGTGATAGGCCAGCTACGTTCAAGTAAATTTATATTTTTGAATTCGATTAATTTCCGCAAGGGATCTACGATTCTCGCTTTTCCCGCATTTGATCCTTTTCCTTTCAGAAAAAATCGTTTTTTCCGCTCGTTACTCAAGGTTTCTATGCGATTGAGCGAATAGACACCCGCACTTGCTTCACGCAACACATTACTATCGATATCCGAGGCTATTATTTCGACCGGAGGATCATAGCAACCAAAAACCTCTGCCAGTGTAATGGCTATCGAATAAGGTTCCTCTCCCGTACTTGATGCAGCACACCAAATACGTAAATTTCTGGATAAATTTTTTTTCTGTTTAGCAAAATTCGCCAACGCCGAAAAATGATGCTGTTCGCGAAAAAAGGAAGTGAGATTTGTTGTTAAAGCATTAACAAATTCTTCCTGTTCTTCTACTAAAGTTTCAAGATGCCCCAAGTAGCCAGAAAAATCAGCGATCCCCAATACCCTTAAACGGCGCGCCAGCCGACTGTAAACCAGCTGTTTTTTACTATCCGCCAGATGTATTCCTGCCTTGCGATAAATGATCGCTTTTACACGCTCAAAATCGGCATCGCTGTATCGAAACTCTCGCTTAACAGGGTCTATCACCTTGGCTAACTTCCCAATAAAGATAAGCACAACAGGCAAGATCTTAGCCTGCACTAATTACTCGTTTCTAACCAATCACCAAATGCTAAAACTGTTCCCATTCATCATCTTGCTGACTTTTTGGTAAGGATACTTTTTTAATATCTTTGGCTTTTTCAAAACCGGGTCTGGTGACGGAGGGGGATTTATGAGCGCCTGATGCTAAGGGCGAATTACTCAAATGGGATTCGGTCAGTAGTGTAAATTGGGAAATTGACCGATTAAGTTGATCAGCCTGGGACTGCAAGCTCTCTGCCGCAGCAGCAGCTTGTTCGACCAAGCCCGCATTTTGTTGTGTCATCTCATCCATTTGTGATACCGCGTTTGATACCCCCTCAATACCCGATGACTGCTCCGCAGACGCGCTGGCGATTTCAGCCATAATATCATTCACGTGTTTTACCGCTTTGACTATGTCCTTCATAGTATCGCCAGACTTACTCACTAAAACATTTCCACTTTCAATTCTTTGTACCGAATCAAAAATCAAACTCTTAATGTCTTTTGCGGCATTTGCAGAGCGTTGCGCCAAGGTGCGCACCTCAGAAGCGACCACCGCAAAACCGCGCCCTTGATCGCCCGCACGCGCCGCCTCAACCGCAGCGTTTAATGCCAAGATATTCGTCTGAAATGCAATTTCGCCATCAGGACTAACGACATTTAACTCAAGCAGCAAGTGCTCCATCTCGTCGAGATGTTCTTGACTCTCTTCGAAGAAGACGGCGTGAAACTGGTTCATGTCTATCGACATTTTTTATGTCCTTCACAATACCTTCAACATTTCCGTAGGGGCGCCGCTTGCTG
>CAIOHY010000490.1 GCA_903858205.1 uncultured Cellvibrio sp. | reverse complement strand
TAAAGGAAGTGGCTTCTGGCTGGCGGTTTCAAGTGCGCGATAATCTAGCGCCCTGGGTGAATCGTTTGTGGGAAGAAAAACCGCAGAAATATTCGCGCGCGTTGCTCGAAACTCTGGCCTTGGTGGCTTATCGCCAGCCAATTACCCGTGGTGATATTGAAGAGATTCGCGGCGTAGCCGTTAGCTCGCACATCATGAAAACCTTGTTGGAGCGCGATTGGGTCAAGGTGGTGGGGCATCGCGATGTTCCCGGTCGTCCATCACTCTTCGCTACAACACGGCAATTTTTGGATTATTTCAATTTAAAAAGTTTGGATGAGTTGCCTTCTCTAAGTGAAATCCGTGATCTGGATGAATTAACTCCGGTCCTGGATCTCGGCGAAGCTGGTCTTGGCGAGAAAGATACTGACCCGCCCATCCCCGATGAAAATCCTCCCTCAGTTATCAGTGAAACTGATGCTGAACCAGTAGACGCACAAACCGCTTTTTACGAAGAGGGGGTCGTCGATGGCGAAGATGCTTTTGTCGATGCAGAGGAAGGTGCAGCAGCTGCTGTTACTTCGAATGTAGAGGCACTAAACAATGAAGAAGAACCCCGCAGCGATTAGCTGCTTAATAACCTATGGTGAAGAAAATCAACCGGGATAAACCTGAAAAACCTACCAAGGCTGTGAAGCCAGTAGTTGCTGGAAAAGCGAAATCTGCCGACAAAAAAGCAGCGCCAGCTCAACCAGCAAAAACCAATGCGACGCACAAGCGCGACGCAACTGATCGCCCTGCAAAATCAACACAGGGTAAGCCGTCACATAAATCTACCCAGTCACCGAAAGCAAAAGCGCCTCAGGGAGCAGATGAAAAAACATCAGCACCCGCTGCGCCTGGTGATGAAAAATTGCAAAAAGTGCTTGCTCGTGCTGGCATTGGATCGCGCCGTGAAATGGAGCGAGCAATTGAAGCTGGCCAAGTCAAAGTGAATGATAAAATCGCCAAATTGGGCGATCGCGTCATGCCACAAGACAAAATTTTCGTGAACGGCCAGCGTGTTGTGTTGCGCAGTGAGTTAACGCGTCGTCGGGTAATTTTATACAACAAGCCCGAAGGTGAAATTTGCTCGCGCTCTGATCCAGAAGGGCGCCCGACTGTGTATGACCACTTGCCATCCTTAAAAGGTGAGCGTTGGATTTCAGTGGGTCGTTTGGATTTTAATACCAGTGGTTTGCTGCTGTTTACCAATGACGGTGAGTTAGCGAATAAGTTAATGCATCCATCATCCGTTATTGATCGCGAATATTTGGTTCGTATTCAAGGTGAGGTGACGGATGATATGCGTACCAACCTATTGAAAGGCGTAGCCTTGGATGACGGTATTGCGCGCTTTACTGATATCGTCGATGGTGCTGGCGAAGGTAAAAACCGTTGGTTCTATTGCGTGGTAATGGAGGGGCGCAACCGCGAAGTGCGCCGCCTGTGGGAATCGCAAGGCGTGAAAGTGAGTCGCTTGAAGCGTGTTCGCTATGCAAATATTTTCATCCCTTCACATGTACGCGTTGGGCAATGGACGGATCTTACCGAGCGCGAAATTCAGGATTTATGCATGACCGCAGGTTTTGACAGTTCGACCTATACGCGCATGATGGAGCCAACACGCGATGAAGCTGCACAGCGTGAACGTCACGATAAAAAATTGCGTGCCGCGTCTGCAGCGCCACGTCGTCCGAAAGTTCCGGCGCGTAAACGCCCACCCATAGTGGAATAATCTGTTGGTGTTTGTTCGGAAATAAAAAACCACGCTCGTAACGGCGTGGTTTTTTTGTTTTTAATCGATGATTTTTTTGTTATTTGACCAGGATGTCATCGCTGCTAACTACGCAGTTTCGTCCAGAATTTTTAGCCATATACAGCGCCTTGTCGGCCCGCTCAAATAAATCATTGATGTGTTCTTTTTCGTTGCTCTGGCGCGTTGCTATGCCAATGCTAACGGTGGTGATGATCGTTTTACCGTTGTATTTAACATGTGTTTCTGCAATGTGTTGGCGAATGCGCTCAGCAATAATTTTGGCACCGTCTGCATCTGTTTTTCCTAATACGACCACAAACTCTTCTCCGCCATAGCGAAAGGTGATGTCTGACCCACGGCAAGCGGACTGGATCGCTTTGGCGATTTCACACAGAACCAAATCACCACGATGATGGCCATAGTCGTCATTAATTTTTTTGAAAAAATCCACATCAACCATCAAGAGCGACAATTCATGATGATGGCGTTCAGCCATTTGTAATTCGCGACGCAAGGCCGTATCCAACGCAGTGCGATTACCAAGCATTGTCAAAGGATCGAGTAGCGCAAGACGAATCGCCGATTGATAACGAATGGCGTTACGCAATGGATAGATCAGCGAGCTGAGTAAAAACTCTAGCGTAATTAGCTCTGCCTCTGAAAAGCGTTTGCTCCGGCTGAAGATGATTTCGCCAAGATAACCCTCGTCGGTTGTTAGGCGATAATCGCAATGATGCAAGCATTCGCGGCCAATCTTTAGTTCGTTATTGCTATTACCAAATTTGAACAGAATGCCGGAGTGGCTAACGACCGATTGAATATGTTTATAAAACAAATTCAAAATCTCGCTCGGTTCCAAACTCATTTGCAGTGCTTGTGCGAGCCGAATACGTGTGGTGAGCTCCTGCTCGGGAGTTAAAGGGATGAGTGGGATGCTGCTTGTGCCATTTGCCGTATGGGCATTGGTCACCATGGTCATGTCCCGCATAATCTTTACCTGTCACGTTGAAAGTTATTCGCCGCTCGATTGCCGCATTTGCCAACCAAGGCCTCTGTGACAGACATAACGCTAAATTCATGCCATTCGTCTTAAAATTATAAAACTCTTTAAAAATCATAAAGATAGAGGCCACATCTAAAATTAATTTTAGTTTTTATCGCCAAAAAATCAGCGTAGCTATTTTGTTGATGCGGAAAGAATTTGCCGCAGTCAAAAGTTTGTCGGCAAAAAATGGCTATGTAGGGTTGGAAGACTTAGCTGGCAAAGGGGGTATGAATAGACCGGATCAGGTTTTAACTTGCGGCAGTAATATCGCCAAATCAAGGCCGCCGGAAAGGCGATTTTCGGCCCAAATGCGCCCACGGTGGAGTGAAACACTGCGTTGCGCAATGGCAAGCCCCAAACCGTAGCCACCACTTTCGCGTGCTCGTGCTTGGTCGGTACGAAAGAAGGGTTGGAAAATATCTTCGAGTGAATCTTCGGGCACGCCGGGCCCCTGATCCATAATGTCTACTCGGAAGTGGTCTGCATCACCGGTTTCGGTCAGGACAATACAAATTTCTGAATTTTCCGGTGTGTAAAGCAGCGCATTGCGGAGCGTGTTCTCAAACACACCGACCAACATGTTGCCGTGAGTAGCCACCAGTGCTTCTTCCAACGAACATTTAAACCGAATATTGATGTTTTTTGCGTAGGCTTCTGCCTGGTAATTGTCCATGAGTGTTTGTATCAGGCTCACTAGATCCAACACATCATCCAATACCCAGCTGTCTTGGCCTTGGACGGGCAGGGTAAGAATTTCGGTAATGATATCGTTGAGGTAATCGGCGGCCTGTTTGATGCGATCCAATTCATGATCTACAAGGCCATCGCTGCGCTGCCGCGCCAATGCGAGCGCAATTTGTAAGCGAGCGAGTGGGGTGCGCAATTCGTGTGATACATCTTTAATTAAACGTTTCTGTTCCTGCATTGCCTTTTCGAGGCGTTCCGTCATGTGGTCAAAGTCGCGCCCTAACGCAGCAATTTCATCGTTGCGGCCACGAAATTGCTCGCTAATACGCACGCTCAAATCGCCCCGCGCAATCTGGTGCGTGGCTTTTTGTAATGTATTGATACTGCGAGTGAAATGGCGGGCGAGAAAAAAACATGCAGAGCCACTGACTAAAATTGATACGAGAAGCAGTGGCCAAATGTTGTCGAGGAATAATTCCCAAATAATATCGCGATCCTGTCCTTCATCGCGCCCTGCAGAGATCGTAATCAGCTTCACGCTATTGCCATCGTTCAGCGTGATGTAGCGGCCAAAAAGTTTGCGGTTGCGATCTTGAACTTTATCGAACGGATGTTTGAACGTGAGGCGTGGTGCGAGAAACATAACACCCGGCGGGAGCGGCCGGTCGAGCAGATCGCGGTTTTCTTTATCAATTATATAAACGAAGCGGGTTGACCATGCAGGCATTGCGCGCAAGTCCTGAACCAACTGCCGCGTATTGCGGTTAACGGCATTTCCTACCATTTGAAACAACAAGCGCTTGGCGGGATCATCATCACTTGCTTCACTGCTGTGTTGCAAGTTGCCATCCGGTGCCATATCAAACCAATGCACAACAATGTTGGTGCCGATAATAATCGCCACCGTAATTAACCAGAAGGTAAAAAAGATTTTTAAATAAAGACGGGTCATTAATTTACGGATTCATCATCATTCATGGTCAGCATATAACCAGCGCCGCGCACGTTGATAATCAAATCCTTTGATGAGCCTGCAGCAGTAATTTTTTTACGAATATTACTGACATGCACATCGATACTGCGATCATAAGGGGTGAGTTTTCGATTGAGCGCCTGCTCAGTCATATCATCTTTACTGATCACTTGGCCGGCGCGACGAACGAGAATTTCCAACACACTGAATTCAGTTCCCGTGAGTGGGACTTCATTACTATTCCAGGTGGTTGTGCGTGTACCTAAATGTAACGACAATTTTCCGGAAGCGAGGCGCTCGATACTGCTGGGCGCAACCTCTTTTTGGTTAGCACGGCGCAAAATAGCGCGAATACGTGCAACCAATTCACGCGGGTCGCAAGGCTTGGATAAATAATCATCGGCACCGATTTCAAGCCCAATGACGCGGTCAACTGTATCGCCTTTTGCAGTGAGCATAATTACAGGAGTTTGATTGTGTTGACGTAAGTTTTTCAGCACATCAAAACCATTGCGCACGGGCAGCATCACATCCAGCACAATCACAGAATAGGATTGCTTGAGCGCCAATTCCAACGCCGTTTGACCATCGTAGGCGGTATCTATAACAAAACCTTCCGTTTGTAGATATTCGCTCAGTAATTGACTGAGTTCTTTGTCGTCGTCGATGAGAAGAACTTTAAGCATGGCGGTTTACAATCCCCGATGATGAAGGCGGTGAGTGTGCACCAGCCCCCGATTAGAGTCATGATTCTTTGGTTTTCATTAACCAATCTTAACATTATAGCCACCATAATGAATTCACTGGTTCTGATTCTGGAGCCTGCGTGTAAGCGATCATTCTAACGAGCCCAAAGTATCCAGAGGATATTGATATGAAATTGAACAAAGTATTTATGGCCGGCCTGTTACTGTTAAGCGCGGCAAGCATAGCGGTGCCGACTATGGCCGGGGAAAACGGAAAAAATTGCGAGGGTAGGCATCATGCCGCTAAGTGGGCTGAACATGATGGATTTGCGGGACGCGAGTTTAGGCATCTCGGTCAGTTACTCGCGTTAACCGATGCGCAAAAAGAAGCCCTGGAGCAACGGCGTGAGGCGGAAGAATCGGCACGCACTGCACTGCATGCAAAGCTTGCCGACGCGCGCGTGGCACTGGCAACCGCGGTTGATGCCGGAGCTAACGAGGCGGAGCTCAACGCCTTAGCCGATGCCTTGGGTAAATTACACGCCGAGCAAGCGCTAGCGGGCGCAAAGGCGAAAAAGGCGTTTCTGTCGGTGCTGACAGAAGAACAAAAGCAGACCCTTGCTGAAGCGAAAGCCAAACGCGTGGAACGTAAAGCAGAACGAAAAGAGTCGCGCGAAGTATCTAACACTTAAATCACGCATCAGAAACACTGCTGGTTTCATCTTTAACCTCGGCTTGCCGGGGTTATTTTTTTTCAGGGTCAAAAGTAGGCTTGCTTGCGCGCGCTAATCTTGGGAAAATCCGCGCCGTTTTTCTCTATCCCTATTTCCCCTGCATCCCGAGGTTATCGTGGCCCAGATTGGTCTGTTTTTTGGCAGTGACGAAGGCAATACCGAGCGCGTCGCCTATCGTATTCAACAGCGTTTCGGGGTAGATGTTGTCGATGTGCGTGATATCGCCGACGTAACCCAGTTGGACTTTGCCAACTACGACAAAGTTATTCTCGGCATTCCCACCTGGGACTTTGGTCAAATCCAATCGGATTGGGAAGAGTTTTGGGATGATATAGCCGCGGTGGATTTCTCCGGTAAACAAGTCGCGCTTTTTGGTTTGGGTGACCAATTTGGTTATGGCGATTATTTTCTGGATGCCATGGGTATGCTGCACGATGTAATCATCCAAACTTGTCCAGAGATTGTTGGCCATTGGCCTACCGAGGGCTATGAGTTTGAAGCATCAAAGGCAGAAATTCCCGGTGCGGGGATGTTTGTCGGCTTGGCGCTTGATGAAGACCAGCAAGAAAATTTAAGCGCAGATCGATTGAATCGCTGGTGCACACAAATTCATGTCGAATTTGGTTTGGATACACCGCTTAATTTGCTAGATGATTAAATCGAACTGTTATTCGGTACAAAGGGCGCAGCGAGCGCCCTTTGTTGTTTTTTGGCGGGCGTGGGGGCTCACGCTTCTGCGACAAACACAGCGCGAATCGGCGCAGGATGACCTTCCGCAGTTAGTGATGAATCTTCCGGATGTAAAAATTCCGGCAGTGAATGAAAGCGCATCCATTCTGTAGCGCGCTGTTCTTCCGTCGTCGTAGGGCATACATCAACTACACGCGGATTGCTAAAGCCCATTTTACGCAACCATGAAAGCATGGTGTCACAGCTCGGTAAAAACCACACATTGTTCATCATACCGTAGCGGCCTTCTGGCACTAATACGTCGCCCAACTTTCCTTCAATTACCAAGGTTTCCAGTACAAGTTGCCCGCCGGGGCGCAGAGTATTTTTTAATTCAAGTAAATGATCCATTGGCGAGCGGCGATGATAAAAAACACCCATGGAAAATACCGTATCAAACGCCTGTAATTTTTCCGGAACATCCTCGATGCCGACCGGCAGTACATCGATCGGATAATCGGCACCGGCAAAATGTTTGATCATATGGAATTGCACAATAAAACGCGGCGATGGATCAATTCCAATTACGCGTTTTGCTCCGGCGCCTAGCATGCGCCAGCAGTGATAACCATTACCGCAGCCGACATCGAGAATCAAACGGTCTTTTAGTGGGGCGAGGTGAGGCAATACGCGATCCCATTTCCAATCCGAGCGCCATTCAGTATCGATATGAATATCGTGAACAACGTACGGGCCTTTGCGCCAGGGAATTAATTCTTGTAACACGCTGCGAATTTCTGCACGTGTTATTTCATCGCAATCGCTGCTGTGGCCGATGCGCACTTCATCGGCAAGTGCAACCTGTGAGTTTTTTACCGTGGGAAGTTTTGCGAGCGATTTTTTCCAGCCGCCCAAATCCCCGTAGCGTTTTTCGCAAAGTCCGGCAGCGATTTGCTCGGGAAGTTGTTCCGCCCAGCCAGCGAGAGGTGAGTCTTTGAGTGCTTCAAGCAATTGATCGTAATTAATTTGGGTCACAAGTCTTGCCTTGGTTACTTAATCGCAATTAGCGATGCAAAATTAAAACATTGAAACCATACATCGACACTGCTGAATCCTGCCTGGCGTAACCGTTGGCGATGGGCATCGAGTGTTTCGGGAATTAAATAATTTTCAATTGCAGCGCGTTTCTGCGCAATTTCCAAATCGCTGTAGCCGTTCGCGCGTTTAAAATTGTGATGCAGCTCAGTCATCAGGTGTTGATGGGGCTCATCATCAAAAGCGACTTTTTCAGAGATGATTAATACACCGCCGGGATTTAATCCCGCACAGATGTTGCGCAGCATTTCCAACCGCTCTTCAACGGGAATAAATTGTAAAGTGAAATTGAGCACTGCCATTGATGCGTTGTGCAATACCACGTCCTGAATTTGCGCTTCTACCAATTCAACTGGAACTTCACCGCTATCTGCTGCAATGACTTGCTGGCAGCGCGCGATCATCGCCGCTGAATTATCCACGCCAATAATTTTACAATCTGCCGCCTGAATCCGGTGACGCATCGCGAGTGTTGCTGCACCCAATGAACAACCCAGGTCATAACACTGGCTATTGGCTTGCACGTAGCGTTCGGCGAGATTGCCGATCATATTGATAATCGTGGCGTAGCCGGGCACCGAGCGTTTGATCATATCGGGAAACACGTCAACCACGCGCTGATCAAATGCGAAGCGACTGACCTCTGCCAATGGATTGGCATAAATGGTATCGGGGTTTATATCCTGCATAGTTATGACTAATTAATGGCGAAAGATAAGGTCGATGCGACTGGCGTATTGTAACCGTCATTAGAGGCGACAACAAATTAACTAACCGTCGCATCAACGCTATGCATGGGCTTCAAGTAACAGGCCTGGAAATTATGTGTGCCGTATAGAAGGGGGAGCGATTCTGTAGCGGCTTGAGGATCCTGGGCTATTCTTAGTCTAATTTCGTTATCGAGGTGGACTAATGGCTGATCTTGGTTACTACAAGATGCATGCGCTGATTATCGACGATTTTGAGAACTTTCGTGGAACCCTCTACAAAATGCTGATGGATCTGGGTATCGGGAATGTTGATTCGTCAGCGACAGGCGAGGAAGCTCTGCGGTTTTGTAAGGCGCGAAGCTACGACATCATTTTGTGCGACAACAATTTAGGTAAGGGAAAAAGTGGCCAACAGTTGTTGGAAGAATTGCGCTCCACTGAGAATCCCTGTGCAGACAGTCTGTTTATTCTCGTTTCTGCCGAAAATAGTAAAGGCACTATCATGGCAGCGTATGACTATGAGCCAGATGCCTATCTCGCCAAACCGCTTACACCTAAGGCGTTGGATCAGCGCCTCAGCCGCTTAATCGAACAGCGTGCGGAATTGAAAGGGATTAATGCCGCGCAGAAATCGGGCGATGATCAACTCGCCATTACCCTTTGCAAAGGGCTGATTGCGTCAGGCAGCCGTTATGCGAATACCTGCCACAAACTATTAGGCCAGCTTTATCTCAAAAAAAATGATTTGGCGGCAGCCGAGTCTGTTTATCGGGCAGTGCTTGATAATCGCGAGCTGGAGTGGGCTCAGCTAGGAATGATAAAAACCAAATTAGCGCAAAATGACCTCCTTGGGGCGCAGCAGCGGTTGGAAAATGTTTTACAAGCAAATCCGTTGTGCATGAAAGCATACGATTTACAGGCGGAATTATTTAAGCTGCAGCACGATTCCGAAGGGCTGCAAACCGTTTTGCAAAAAGCAACAGATATCTCTCCGCTCTCGATTCTGCGCCAACAGGCATTGGGCGATGTTGCGCAACAAAATAATGATTTGGTCACCGCGGCTAATGCGCTCAGGCGCGCGGTAAAACTGGGTGAGCATTCTTGTTTCGATAAAGCAGAGGTTCATTCACTATTTGCGCAGACCACGATTGATTTATTTTCAATCGACAAAGAATTGGCCAAGCCGTTAATTCGCGAAGCAATTGCCTGTGTTAATAATCTGGAAGAAAACTTCGGCAAAACCAGTTCACGTAAGATCGAATCCCTTCTGTTGGAGAGCCAATTACAAGTGTGTGCTGGCGATCAACGCCGTGCCCAGGATACTTTGGCGAGCGCTATGTCGTCCATGGGGAGCAACGGAGATGCTGCATTATCGGTACAAATTGAATTAGTGCGTACGCTGCGCCTTCTTGGCAAAACCGATGATGCGCAACAGCTGCTGGAGGAACTCTTGCATCGTTGCGCGGGCAATGAAGAACAATTGCAGCGGTTGGATGTATTGTTAGATGAGCCGCGCAGTGAAAAAAATAAACTCATGGTGGCTGAGATCAACAAGAAGGGAATTGCATTTTACAACGCTAAAGACTTTACCGCTGCCGCCGATGCATTTAAAACGGCTATGCAAAAATTACCCAATCATATCGGGCTGCGATTGAATTACGTGCAGGCAATGATCGATAAATTGAAAACACGATTTGAAGCAAGTATCAGCGAAAAGATCCAACAAACCTTTACCAAAACCGGCTCGATCATTTCTCAGCAGCACCCGCAATTTCAACGCTATCGCCAGTTGAATGATGTTTACAACAGCCTTGTCAGGGCTTACGACAGTGACAAGAGAGGATAATCGTGAATTCATCACCCGAACAAAAAGGCGATAATCAAATCTCCGGGGAAACGCCTATCGACTTTTCATTTGTTCTTGCGTCTAGTGTGCATGACATGAAAAATTCTCTGGGTATGTTGTTAAACACCCTGGCAGCTATGGTGGCCAGTTCGCCGCCAAAAGATGCTGAACAGGCGCGGTTTTTTTCTGTATTGGAATATGAGGCGGCGCGTATCAATGGCGAGCTAGTGCAATTGTTGTCGCTCTACCGCATGGACGAACATACGATGTCGGTGGTAATAGATGAACATCATCCTATCGATACTATTGAGGAGCAAATCGCGCGCAACGATACTCTCTTAAAGTCCCGTAACGTGAGTATTGGTGTTGATTGCGATACTGATTTAGTGTGGTATTTCGACAACGAATTAATTGGTGGTGTATTGAATAACCTCATCGTGAATTGTGCGCGTTACAGTCGCGAGCAGCTGCTGGTAAGTGCATTCGAAGATAAGGGTTTTCTATGTATTTCTGTGGCCGATGATGGACAAGGCTACCCCGACAACATGTTAATGGGAGCACTACCTCAGATACCGGTTTCATTTGGTTCTGGAAATACAAGACTGGGTTTACTGTTTACGCGTAAAGTTCTAGAACTTCACAAATCCAAAAAAGGGCATGGTTATATGACAATTGCCAATAATGGCCCTCTGGGTGGGGGCGTGTTAAAACTCTTCTTGCCCTAGCTAACCAGCCTGATTGAGATGTTGAAATCAGACTGCGGCTATTGCATTATCACAGCCCTTTCTGGTTCTCGCTTTCAGGTTTAAATTTATGCTTAAAATCCGCTTTAAAGACAATAAATACAACGCGGTATGGCTGGTAGAACCCAAGATTACCATCGGCAGATCGGCCACTAACGCACTGGTGATTGATGACCCGCTCGCCAGTGACATTCATATGGAGGTGTTGGTTGATAACGAGCACCTCACCTTGCGCAACCTCGTCCCCACTCAGCCGATTATGGTAAACGGGCAGGCGGTTACCGGGGCTTGCGAGCTTAAACCGGACGATCAGATCACTCTCGGACAAGTAGAGCTGGTGGTGATCGATCCAAAACGAGAGGCAAAAGTAGTTGCCGAAGAGTCGGCGAATGTGACTCAGTTGCGCGCACCTAAAACGACGGGCTGGTCGTTAAAAGCAAATCACACCGCATTAGCTAATCGTGTTTTCCCGTTAAAGGAGATAAATGTCATCGGCCGCGCCAGCGAGTGCGATATCAGTTTAGCGGCGGCGCACCTTTCCCGCCGACATGCACAATTGCAAATCATCGATGGCATGCTCTTTGTGAAAGATTTGGATTCTGCGAATGGTACCTTCCTCAATGGTAAAAGAGTTGCTGAGGCACGGGTAAAACGCGGGGACGAGCTGCGTTTTGATGCACTGACGTTTGGGGTAATGGGCCCCTCGGACGACATGGCGAAAACGACCGTGCGCCAAGTGCCGGTAAAGACAGAAGTTGTCGAAGCTAAACCCAAAGTCAATGTACGTGAAAAATCCATAGCGCCCACCCGATCGTCTTCGCTTCATCGCGCCAGCCCGGGTGCTCAACCCAAAGCTGAGCCACAACAGAATACCAAGGGAAAGTATGGGCTCATCTTCATTGGCATACTTGCCGTTGTGGTTATAACAGCCCTGTTTGTAACGCGAAAATAAGTATTCAAGCTTTGCAGGAGCCGGTCGATAGCCTGTGATGCGACAGACAGCCCTTGCTGCCCACAGGTGAATCTATGAACATTTCCTCGCTCAACAATCCCGCGATTAGTAACCCCGGCGGCAACAGCAATCTGCTTTCGCCGGCAAACACGGCGAGTTCCACTGTTGAGAGTAACGCACAGAAAGCCCCCGCAGTGAGCCGTTCAGACATCTCCAGCTTGCAGGACAAAAGGCAAACAGCGCTCCAGATAGTCAATCGCACGTTGACCATGGCTTACGAAAAAATCAGCTCCCGTGGCCAAGCGGCAAGTGCGGAATACGAAACTTTTGAACCGCTAACCTCAGAAAAAGTAGCGAACAATATTCTTGGATTTATTGAGCGCCGCTTGCAAATGGATGTTGGCGAGGGAGCAAGCCAAGAAGCGCTGCAGGCGCGTTTGGAGGCGGGCTTGTCGGGCTTTAAAAAGGGTTTTGCAGAAGCGAGCGAGAAGTTGGAGGCGCTGAGTTTGCTATCGCCAGAAATCCAAGCAGACATCGACAAAACCTATGACTTAGTGCTCACAGGTGTTGACGAGCTACGCAACAAATTTATCCAATCCACTGCCGGCGAAATAGCAAAATCAACCTCTGGTGATCCTGCCGAGGTAATCACATCAGCAGAACCTAAAACGCCAGAGACCAAACTTGAAGTCCCAGGCTTCTTGCCTGCAGCAAGCAGTTATCTTGGCTATGGTAACTACGAATATGGCCGCGCGCGCGAATTCAGCTTTGAGCTGACAACCAAGGAGGGTGATAAGGTAACCATCAAAGCAAGCTCCAGCGAAGGATTAGCCGTTGAAGCCGGGCGCGCGGGGCGCGGCAACAATTCGGTTGGCGCACTCAATACCAGTTACAGCGCCAGTCAATCATTTTCGCTTTTTATCGATGGTGAATTGAGCGAAGAAGAACTGGGAGCGATCAATGATCTACTCGGGCGAGTTAACAATTTGGCTGGGGAGTTTTTTGCCGGCGATCTGGATGTCGCCTTTGAGCAGGCAATGAACTTGGGGTACGACGCTCAGCAAATCGCTAGCTTTTCGCTGAATCTCGCGCAAGTTGAAATTCAACAGGTGACCCAGGCCTATCAAGCGTTTGAGCCTAGTCAGACCGATGGGTCTGGCGACAGTCCCCAGCTTCTGGTGGATCAGTTATTCCCGCTCGGTAACTTTATAAAAGATTTGCTCGCCAGTTTGGATCGCGCTTCGGAGTTCAGCGAATCCAAGTCACTTATGTCCACCATGGCAGAAAAAATGCCTGGTGAAGATACTGAGGTTGATCAACAACAAGGCAAGCGTTTCCGCGATTTTATGGAGCAACTATTCGCTTTGGATTTGGCGTAACTTTTCAGTGAAGCTCACACCTGCCAGCTGATACACTGCCGTTTTTTGAGGCCTGTATCATGCATTCTGTTTATCTTTATTCAACTCCTGGTTGTCATTTATGTGAGATGGCCAGAGAGATTGTATCCCCACTTTTAACGCATTTTTCGCTGTATTTAGAAGAGATCGATATTGCGGAGTCAGATGAGTTGGTTGAACGCTATGGCGTTAGAATTCCAGTGCTGAAGTCTCCGCGCCATCTTGACGAATTAGGTTGGCCATTTGACTCTGTACAGGCCTCTGAATTTCTTGCGCGAGTGAGTCTCTGACTACTTTTTTGCAGTGGGTCCAAGCCCCAGGGTGTTCATGGTTTCAGCAACCCAATGTAATGATTCAACATAAGCCCCCGCAATGACATCGGGCGTTAGGCCAAGGCTTTCGAGTTGGTGCCAATCGATATCTTGCCAGCGCCCTTGCTCGTACGCCTGCACAGCTTTTAACACCATTCCTTCTGGCCCAGCGTGCGTTAGCATTGCCTTGTTCAATACCTCACTAAGGGACAAATTGCTTAACAGTTCCTCAAGTGGGCAGTCAAGAAAGGCATCGAGCGTCGATAATAATCCCACCGTAAAATAGGAATCGACGCGATTTCGTTGACTCATTTTGCTTGCAATCAATTCGCACATGCGCGCACGAGTCAAGGCCGCAACACTTAATTCATGAGGTTTGCCGCTCAGATTGGAGAGAGCGAGCAAATTAACCCAATTTCGCAGCTTGTTGAAACCAAGCAACATGATTGCCTGACGCAGCGATTCAACATCGCGCGATAAGCCGAACGCCGCCGAATTTATCAAACGCAACAATTTGAAACTTAAAAGCGTATCGCGCGCAATCATTCGCTCGACTTTTTCAATAGGAACATCCATATCGTGTAATGCTGATAACAATTGCAAAACAGACTGTTTGTTCTCTGAGATTTTTCGGCCAGTGATCACTCTGGGCTTGGCTAAAAAATATCCCTGAAACAAATCGAAACCCAATGCCTTGCATTGCTCAAACATTTCATAGGTTTCTACTTTTTCAGCTATGAGTGTGACACCAAATGGTTTGAGATAATTAATGTGATCGCGGATCTTGTCAGCCGGTAAGCTAAGCACATCCAACTTAATAATATCGGCGTAAGCCACGAGGCTTTGGGTGTTTTCATCCAGTTCAAAATCGTCCAATGCAATGGTGTAGCCCTGCTCACGCAATTGCTTTAACGAATGCAGCATCGCAGCATCAACTCGCTGGCCTTCAAGCACTTCTATCACCAGCTTTTGTCGGTTAAATGGGGGAGGGGAGCTAAGCAAGGTTCGCGTAAAGTTAACGAACGCTTTATGGTCACCGACAACCTGCTCGATCGAAAGCTCCGTAAAGGCATTCAGCAATACTTGTGAGCTAGCTGCATCGCCATCAGTGGAGGCGATAAATTTTAAATCGCTATTGCGACAGAGCAGCTCGTAGGCAACGACTTGCATATTGCCATCAAAAATAGGCTGACGGGCGAGAAGTGGGATAGCTTCGGTCATAGGATAAACGAATTGATTGTTGTGGTCGGAGGTATCCGCTTCCGGAAATCTGCGCATTTCATTTTTAAGTGTAGCTTGCAACCCTTAGCTTACAACTCGTCTGGCTGGAATCTCCTTTTTCCTGGCTGTATAGAAAAATCTTGTCGCTCCGAAATTTTGCCTATACTCAGAGTCATTAGTGGCGGGTTTCGCTAAAAAACTGTGAAATTTGATGGTAGCAGCATGTCCAAACTATTAGATTCAATTGATCAGCGCACCCGTTTGGTGGGCGAAAATCGCCTGGAACTACTG
>CAIOHY010000489.1 GCA_903858205.1 uncultured Cellvibrio sp. | reverse complement strand
GGTTTAATGCACCGGTCTTGAAAACCGGCGTAGGTGCGAGCCTACCCAGGGTTCAAATCCCTGCCCTTCCGCCATATTAAAAAGGCGCTAGAGAAATCTAGCGCCTTGTTTTATTTACATTTTTTTGCTGTTCAGCTAATGAAACATCTTCGCTTATCCTTGGTCGAATATTTCGACTCAGGTTTACTTATTGGCAACTATCCTTAAGTACCTCCGTAATAACTTGGCTTTGAGGTTGCTTATTTGTATTATCGTCCCAAGCTACTTAATACTATTTCAGTAATTATTAATTGGAGGGTTTTATGCAAGAAGTTTATAGCACTAACACAGCTCAGCCACTAAGCCAGACTGAAACCAGTAAGGTCCTGCGCAATACCTATATGCTATTGGGTTTGACCTTGGCATTTAGCGCCTTGGCAGCGGGAGCATCTATGGCAATGGGCATTGGCCACGGGGCAGGCTTGGTGATGAGCCTTATCGCGATGGTACTTATTTGGTTCGTTCTACCGCGCACAGCCAATTCGGCCACCGGCCTGCTCGTTGTATTTGCATTTACCGGATTGATTGGTGCCGGCCTTGGTCCAATTATTAATCGCTACATCAGCATGGCAAATGGCCCAGCAATAATTATGCAAGCTCTTGCCGGAACCGCAATCGTGTTTGTGGGTCTGTCAGCTTATGTACTCACCACTCGCAAAAACTTTAATTTCCTTGGTGGTTTTGTTGCTGTTGGCATGATGGTGATGCTCGCCGTGATGCTGTTTTTATTGGGCGCATCCTTTTTTGGCTATCAATTTTCCGGTCTGCAATTAGCTTTTTCAGCAGGTATCGTCTTGTTAATGTCTGCACTGATTCTCTATCAGACTAGCGAAATTATTCGCGGCGGAGAGACCAATTACATTATGGCAACTACCAGTCTATTCCTTTCAATTGTCAATTTATTCACTAGTTTGTTGCATTTGCTCGGGATTACCAGCGACGAGTAAAATCAATCGTGATCACCTCAAGGCTCCCTCTGCGGAGCCTTATTTTTTGGGCTTAGCCGTAAATTATGATTTTTTCATTAGCCGTTTACTCCGCCCCTTACTCGTCCCAAGCAAGCTACAGCGCCTATCAATTCGCAGTGTCGCTACTAAACCAAGGCCACAGTCTACATCGCGTATTTTTTTATCAAGATGGCGTCCATAATGCGACAAATTTGGCTGCGCCTCCTCAAGATGAGTTCAATTTACAAAAGGCCTGGCAGCGATTAGCTCAAGACCATCATCTAGATCTGGTTGTCTGTATAGCTGCAGCCTTAAGGCGAGGAATACTCGATGAGAGTGAAGCCAAACGGTATGACAAACAGTCGCACAATCTTGCTACTGAATTTTGCATAAGTGGTTTAGGCCAGTTGGTAGAAGCTGCCGTTGTATCCGATAGACTAATTTGTTTTGGTTAAGCAACATGAACAAAAAAATACTGCTGATTAGTCGACAAGCTCCCTATGGGAAAAGTACCGCAAGAGAGGCGATCGATATTGCACTTGCAGCCTCTGTTTACGATCAAAACATAGGTATCCTGTTTATGGACGACGGCGTTTTTCAACTTCTTAAAAGCCAACAAAGCCAACATATAGATCAAAAAAATATTGCCTTGATACTGCCAGCATTAAGCTTATATGGAATAGAAAATATTTATGTTCATCGCGAATCGCTGGATATCAGAATGATAAAAACCGACGAACTTATTCTCGATGATTTACAGTTGTTAGATAATAATGCGATTGGGAACTTGCTAAGCCAGCAAGATCACCTCCTGAGTTTTTAACATGAGCACACTTCACACGATTAACAAATCGCCCTATACACACAACACACTAGTCTCTTGCCTGAAGGTATGCTCGGAGCGAGACGGAATTTTACTTCTGGAGGATGGCGTGTTTGGCATACTCACCTCTGCCCCAGGTGCAGATGAATTACAACAACTCATTCAACGCGGAGTTAAAGTTTTTGCATTGGTAAATGACATAAAAGCGCGGGGACTGGAGGAAAAGGTGGCACCCAACATCGAGCCAATTGACTACAATGCTTTTGTTCGGCTGACACTCAATCATCGCTGCGTGCAAAGCTGGTATTGATATGCACCTGAATATAGATGGGCGCCCTATTGCACTAGACAACGATGGCTATCTGATTGATCTTAATGACTGGGACCAAGTCGCAGCCAATACACTTGCAGCTCAAGAAAATATCTTACTCACACCAGCCCACTGGGAAATTATTACTCTTTTGCAAGAGTTTTATCGCGAATTTCAGTTATCCCCTGCAATGCGTGCATTTGTAAAATATACAGAAAAAAAACTTGGTCCAGAAAAAGGGAAAAGCATTTATCTACTGCAACTTTTCCCTCCGAGCCCCGCCAAAATTGCCAGCAAAATTGCAGGGCTACCGCGCCCTACCAATTGTTTGTAGGGACCAAAAAGAATGCAGCTAAAGCTTATTATTATCAAAATAATCTTTCGTTAACTTCAGCACCACAGGACTCAACAGCAGTAACGCCACCAAATTGGGGATCGCCATAAGTGCATTGAGCGTATCTGCCAACAACCAAACAAAATCCAACTGAAAGACCGCACCACCAAATACAGCCAATACCCAAAAAATACGGAAAGGTAATACGGTTTTACGACCAGCCAAATATATCCAACATTTTTCGCCGTAATAACTCCAGCCTAAAATTGTGGTGAACGTAAATATGATCAGTGCGATCGCCACCATGTAACCGCCAATACCCGGCAAGGCAGACTCAAAGGCAGCAGTCGATAAACTCGCTCCTTTTGCACAGCTTGTCCATACACCAGAGCAGATAATTGCCAAGCCTGTCATGCTGCAAATAATAATGGTATCGATAAATGTACCAATCATCCCGATCAAACCCGAACGAACCGGGCTATTAGTAGTTCCCGCAGCTTGGGCAATACCTGCAGTACCAAGGCCAGCCTCATTTGAAAAAATTCCGCGAGCAACACCATATTGCATAGCCATCATCACCGCTGCGCCAGCAAAGCCACCCGTTGCAGCGGAGGGCGTGAAGGCATGGGTAAAAATCAATACGAAGGCATCGGGTACACGCTCGATATACACACCTAAAACAACAAGCGACATAACTACGTATCCGACACACATGAACGGTACCAACGAAGCCGATACCTTTCCGATACGTTTAATTCCGCCCAGAATCACTGCCGCAACAATAATCGTCGTCACCAAACCCGTTATCCAACGCTCGATATTGAAGGATGACTCCATCACCTCAGCCATGCTGTTGGACTGCACCATATTGCCGATACCGAAGCCGGCCAAACCACCAAAAAACGCAAAGACGAAGCCTAACCATGCCCAGGATTTACCCAAACCATTCTTGATCGCATACATCGGCCCACCGCAGTATTCGCCCCGCTCATCCTTCTCGCGATAGTGAACTGCCAGTACAATTTCAGAATACTTAGTCGCCATACCAACAAGTGCAGTGCACCACATCCAAAAGAGAGCGCCAGGCCCTCCCAAAAAAATGGCCGTTGCAACACCCGCAATATTCCCGGTACCCACGGTAGCGGACAAACATGTCATTAATGCTTGAAATGGACTTACATCACCCGTCGTTGAATCACCAGGAACTCTGCCAGCCCACATCAAACGAAAACCCATTAGTATCCGCAGTAAGGGCATTCCTTTTAGAGCCACCATCAAGAACAACCCGGTACCTAGAATCAGGATTAACATGGGGACACCCCAAACCACTCCATTCAACCAGGTAACGTAATGATTAATAAGCTCCATAGAGACTCCTGAAAAACACCAAAAATGAATAGGCAAGATCG
>CAIOHY010000488.1 GCA_903858205.1 uncultured Cellvibrio sp. | reverse complement strand
TCGATCGTTATTTTATTGGCCTTGAGTGCTGCTTTGTAGCCTTCCAAACGTTCGCCGCTGGATTTATGTGCTTCTTCACCGCCTAAAAAGGCGATGGATTTATGCCCTAGGTCGATCAAGTATTGGGTAATTTTGTAGGCGGCGGTGCGGTCGTCGATAAAAATGCAGGGGCCTTTTTTATCCGGCGCCTGTGAGCCAGAGAGAATGCGGACAAACGGAATTTTGCGTTTGCCCAGTGCCGATAGAACCCCGGGCATCTCCGACATGGGGGGTGTCAATACCAGCCCGCCAACCTGGCTGCGATCCACCATATCGAGCACTTCATCAATAATGTCATCGGCTTTGGAATTACAGGGGTGGATGACCAGTTCGTAACCTTGCCGCCGACATTCGCCCAAAATCCCCTTCTGCATATCGATCACATAGTTGCTGTTGGGATTGTCGTAAATAAATCCAATCGATGAAGCAGCACCGCGCAGCAGGCGCGCCGATAAGTTGGGTTGGTAATTGAGCGCTTTCACGGCGTGCATTACCTTGTCTTGCAGCTCTTGTCCGACTGTTCCTTCTTTATTGATCACGCGCGATACGGTTTTAAATGAGACGCCGGCTAACTTGGCTACATCTTTAATGGTCGCTTTGGATTTAGGGGCGTGTTTATCGACGCTGGTTTTCATAGGTTATTAGGCTTATCAGGCTAGGGATTGGTGGGCAGTCCCTTATCGGGCTGGCTGCTAGGGTAGAGCTTAGGCTATTCAAGCGCAATGATTTCGCTCGTGGGCTCTCTATCGCTCAGGTAGCTATGCCTTTGGCGGTGCTGCTTGAGCCTGCAGTTGCATGGGGCTCACTTCAAGTTGGTATTTTTCTTTCCATTCTGCGTAAGGCATGCCGTAAACACGCGTGCGCACATCTTCATAATCCAGTTCGACATCAGCTGCTTTTGCCGCCGCTAGATACCATTTGCTCAAACAATTGCGGCAGAAACCGGCGAGGTTCATGAGGTCTATATTCTGCACATCTTTGCGGCTGTCTAAATGTGCCAGTAGGCGACGAAATGCAGCCGCTTCAAATGCTTGTTGATCGGCGGGAGAAAGTTCATGAATGTTCATAGATTTGCCTGCGGTATCTGAATCCGTTGTTGGGTGACCTGCGAGTCTGTGCGATCACGAATGGCTGGTCAATTGCAGCTAATTCACGGGGTTGCCTTGAACCTCAAATCAACCTGCCTATACTCAATCCGTGTCGACAGCATTGTTACGCCGACCTGATGTTTATTTGAGCTTTTTTGCCGCCTTAATCTAAACCTGTTTCTGTGTTGGGGGGTTTGCGTGAATATTATTTTAGGGATTATCGTTGTGCTGGGTTGTGTGATTGGCGGATTTGCGCTGCACGGCGGCAACGTTATGGCGCTCTGGTCCCCCGTCGAAATATTGGTGATTTGTGGTGCTTCGTTCGGTGCTCTGGTCATCGGCAACCCAATTTCGGTAACGCTCGGCGTTATCAAGTCGGGTGGGGCGCTGATGACTCCTTCTAAGTTCAACAAGCTCTTTTATCTTGAGTTGCTAACGTTGTTGTACGACATCCTCAACAAAACCCGTCGCGAAGGGCTTATGGCTATCGAAGGCGACATCGAAGAGCCTGACTCTAGTCCGATATTTGCGAACTATCCGACCATCTTAAAAGATCATCACATAGTGGAGTTCATGTGCGATTACTTAAGGCTCATGGTAGCTGGCAACATGGCACCACATGAGCTTGAGTCGCTTATGGAGCAAGAATTGGATGGTCACCACCAAGAGGCGTCAGTCGTGCCTGGTGCAATACAAAATGCGGCAGATGGTTTGCCAGGGTTTGGGATTGTCGCGGCGGTACTCGGGGTAATTATCACCATGGCCAAGATTGGTGGACCCCCGGCAGAAATTGGGGCATCTGTTGCAGCTGCCTTGGTGGGAACCCTTCTGGGTATTTTGTTTGCCTATGGTTTTATTGCACCTTTCTCATCTTATTTAAACGGCAAGGTGCGTGATGAAGCGCGTTCGTATGATTGCGTCAAGGCGGTCCTGGTTGCCTCTATGAGCGGTGTGCCGCCTCAGGTTGCGGTGGAGTTTGGTCGCAAAGTGTTGTTCCACAGTGTGCGCCCCGGCTTTAAAGAGCTGGAGGAGCAATATCGCGCTAAGAAATAAGGCCATTTTTTAAGGTAAATATCGATGGAAAAGGGCGCGAGTCAGCAACCGATTATTATCAAAAAGAAAAAGGGCCATGGGCATGGACACCATGGTGGCTCTTGGAAGGTGGCACTTGCTGACTTCATGACGGCGCTTATGGCGTTTTTCTTGTTGATGTGGCTGTTGGGAAGTACATCAACCGAAGAGCAAAAAGCCATTGCTGCACACTTTCAAGATCCTGGCAGCAAATACGTCGTGGGTGAGGGCGGCGCTGATCTTGGCTTGATCACTCAGGATAAGCCCCTTGAACAAACCGAGTCTGATGATCCAAACGACGAGACGGCCAATGACGAGGCCGCGACCAAAGAAATGACGGAAGACCAGCTACAAAAAGAGCTGGAGCGTATCGAGGCAGAGCAGCTCGAAGAGCTAAAAAAACAATTGGAAGCCGAGATCAATGCGTTGGATTCTGTGTTCGAGCAAATCAAAGACCAGATTCTTATCGATTTTACCGCGCTGGGTTTACGTATTCAGATTGTTGATAAAGACCAGCGCCCGATGTTCGACGTGGGGAGCGCCAATTTACAGCAATGGTCGTCTGATGTTTTGCATGCACTGGCGCCGATTCTGGACAAAGTACAGAACAAAATCAGCGTGACAGGGCATACAGACGCAACACCTTATGGGGCGGGTGCAACCTATACCAACTGGGAATTATCTGCTGACCGCGCTAATTCCGCGCGCCGTGCATTGTTGGATGGAAGTTATCCCGAGGCGAAGGTTGCTACTGTGCAGGGCATGGGTTCAGCGGCGCCTTTGGTGGTTGATAAGCCGAGCGAGCCGATTAATCGCCGTATTGCGATTATTGTGTTGAAAAAAGCCGTTGCTGACGCATTAGGGGGCGGCGTGGGGATCGATAGTAGTCAACTGATAAACACCAATAGTACATTTGCGCCGCCAAAGCCTGAAGCGCCGAAAATTCTTTCTCCTCGGGAGGTTGATGACGCTATTGATGCAGCGACTGCGCAATAGTGTATTGCGACGCCACTTTGTGCTTATCAAATCCCGCTTTTTGAGCGGGATTTTTTTTAGCAGTTGATTGTTGTTTAACTGGCCCCACATGGGTAGGGCTTGTTTTGATTGGCCGGGCAGCAACGCTGCTGTCTACATTAAACTATTAAGGAGAGTTTCATGTTTTACGAACACACCGTGGTGCAATTCAGCAAGGCGCTTCATAACCTTAACGAGATTCTCGACAAGGGTGCGGCTCACGCAGAAGCGAAGAAATTTGATGTATCTGTGTTATTGAATTCTCGTCTGGCACCCGATCAGTTCAATCTGATTCGTCAGGTACAAATTGCCTGCGATACCGCTAAGTTAGGTGTTGCCCGTCTTACCGGAAAAGTGGATTCGGTTCCTGTCCATGCGGATACAGAAACGACATTGCCGGAATTAAAGCAGCGGATCCAAGCCGTGTTAGATTATCTGGCCGAGTTTAAGGCAGAAGATTTTGCCGGAGCTGCCGAGCGTCACATCACTCAACCGCGCTGGGAAGGTAAGTATCTCACTGGCGCTGAGTTTGCGATTCAGTATGCAATCCCGAATATCTATTTTCACATCACCACTGCCTATGCCATTCTGCGTCACAATGGTGTTGATATCGGCAAGAAGGATTATCTTGGAAGCATGCCCTACAAAAGCTAATATGGCGCATCAATAATTAACCCGTGCGACTGCCTCGTCAGCGGCGCACGGGTTTTATAAAAGGATGCGTACTAATGGCTGATGATCGATTAGATATTTATTTGCTCGGTGAACCACAACCGGGTGTGGAGCGTGCAACACTGGTGCGCAACCTCGCCGCCACGTTTAAAAAAGATGTTCCCGTCATTGAAAAAATGTTGCGCACATCGCGCAGTTTACTCAAGGCCGATGTCGATGCGGCAACCGCCGCGAAATACCAAAGCGCCATAAAAAAAGCCGGTGGCCAGTGTGAGTTAGTGAATCACGGCGAGCAACCATTTCCCAGTGAAGCCTTAAGCCCCGTAGCTGCGCGCACGCCACTGAGTGTTGCGCCCATTGAACCGACGGCACTTGCGCCTGCTGTTGATAATCAAGCGCCTGCCGCTGATACCCATTCGTACAACGCTCACCACAATGTGCATACACACTCGCCCTACAGCGCCCCCAACACCAACAGCGAATCCACAGATTATTTTTGCTATAAGTGTGGGAAGGGAATTGCACCTGGTTTAGCCCAGTGCCCTTACTGCCGCGCACCACAAGTTCAGTTTAATCGCAAAGAAAAAGCGACTGCGGGTGTGCTCGCCTTTTTCCTCGGCGGTTTAGGTGTGCACCGATTTTATTTGGGGCAGTGGTGGGGGATTTTTTATCTGCTGTTCTGGGGCACATTGATTCCCAGCATTATTTCACTCATTGAGGCGTTTGTTTTTTGGTTTACGTCAAATGAGCGATGGAATGCTAAATATGGTCAAGTACCTGCGGCCGGTATTGGTTTTAAAGTGGCGGTTGGCATTGCGGCTTTCCTGGGGCTTATTTCCATTGTTGGTATCCTGGCTGCAGTTTCCCTGCCTGCGTATCAAGACTATACCGCGCGCGCTAAAGTTCACGCTGGTTTGCCTTTGATCAACCAAACCCGCGATAAGGTTACCGCTGTGATTGAGGAGAAAGATTTCCTTCCCAGTGAAAATTTATTAGCCGGTTTGCCGGACAACATTAGCAATGAATTCATCAGCTCTATCACGCTCAGTGAGGATGCGCAGATGATTGTTGCTTTCCGTATTCCGCATCTGGAGCGCGATGATAAAAACACCATAATCTGGACGCCGCAAGAAGAGGGCGGCCAAATCACTTGGCATTGCAAAGGTGGCGCTATGCCTGATAAATACCGTGTTCCTGAGTGTCGTGGCGGCACTGGTGCTTATTGATCAGCTCAACCTTTATTAAAATAAAAAAATGCCCGCAGTGTTAATCGTGCGGGCATTTTTTATGCGAGACAGTTTTTCTCTGTTACTTACATTTCCTTCGCAATCTTCGCCTTTCTTACTAACTGCACAAACTCAGTGCGATACCCAAATTCATCTTTGCCTTTATTGGCTTGCGCCAATTCAATCACTTTGTCGTAAGTAAAATCACCGGCATAGTTACTTCCTTTTAATAGTTGCGCAAAACCGGCGACAGCGATAGAGAAGTTTACTTCTTGTTGATAGCCAGCAAGCGCTTCAAGCAATACGTTTTTCTCGATAGGTGTTTCAATCAGTGTTGATTGGGTTTCGCTCGGTAATTTATAGCGCAAGCGCAGGAAAGCGTATTCGCTATTTTTGCCCGTATCAGGTTTGTTTTGTTGTTGATAACGGCTTTCTTCCAACAATCCACTCTGTGCACCCACGGGTGTTATTTCATAGATCGCAGTCACGCGTTGGCCTGCGCCAATTTCACCGGCGTCCACTTTGTCGTTGCTAAAATCTTCGCGGTTGAGTGCGCGGGTTTCGTAGCCAATCAAGCGATACTCTTTGACGGTATTCGGATTAAATTCAACCTGGATTTTTACATCCTTGGCGATTGGAAATAAATTCGAGGTGGCTTCTGTCACTAACACTTTTTGCGCTTCGCTTAAAGTGTCGATGTACGCTGCAGTGCCGTTGCCATTTTGCGCCAGGGTTTGCATCATCTCATCTTGATAATTACCTTGGCCGAAACCGAGTACGGATAAATAAATCCCTTTTTCGCGTTTACGCTCAACAAAATCCTGCAGCGCTTCATCGCCAGTTTGGCCCACATTAAAGTCGCCGTCGGTAGCGAGGATAATGCGGTTGACGCCTTGCGCATTAAAATTCGCTTCCGCTAATTGATAAGCGAGGGCGATACCTTCTGCACCGGCGGTACTACCACCGGCTTGTAAATTATTTAATGCAGCGAGGATTTTATTCTTCTCTTTTACTTTGGTTGGCTCAAGCACTGTACCTGCAGCACCGGCGTAAACCACGATTGAAATGGTGTCGTCAGGTTTGAGGGTCTCCAACAATAAACTCATGGATTGTTTTACCAGCGGCAATTTGCTCGGTTCATCCATAGAGCCGGAGACATCCAATAAAAAAACGAGATTGGATTGCGGAATGTCACTCGCTGCCAATTGGTAACCCTGAATACCGATATGAATTAATTTGTTGCCCGCTTTCCAGGGCGAATCCATCACGCTGGTGTAAGTCGCAAAGGGTGTTTTGCGATCTTTGGGTACGGGGTAGGCGTAATCAAAATAATTAATCAGCTCTTCACTGCGCACCGCATCTTTCTCTGGCAACTGGCCGTTATTCAGCATGCGCCTTAAAAAACTGTAAGAGGCGGTATCCACATCGATAGAAAAAGTCGAGACAGGATTTTCGCTCGCCGCAATAACAGTGTTCTCGTTAAAATTTTCAAAGCGGTCGCGGAATTCTTGTGGTGGCTGACTAACCATTATTTCTTCTGCCATTGGCGCGGGAGCGGCAAGCACCATGGGTCGTACTTCGGCGGTCGTTTTTGGTGAGATAGCAATTTTTTCTATTCGTTGTAATGATGTTGAGACGCTGGCCTCAGGCATTTGGCCGAAATCTTCTTCAGAAACTGCATCTACACTAGCATTCGCTGTGCGTTTTACCTCTGCCTCCTGCTGCAGGCTTGCTCTGATTCCAGTAACAACAATCTCTTCCACTTCTGCGTCGGCCAGCGGCTCTTGCACATTCAACGGCACACTTTTATTGAGCGATTGCTCGGCAATACGCGCGGCCAATTCCTGCTCATCGGAGTTGATCATCAAGTGCTGCATAAACGTTAAGCCTGCCAGCACCGCAAGACTGGAGGCGGCGATGCCGGAAATCAATGCGGGTTTTTGCCAAAAAGAGCGATTATCAAAACCGTTGTTGTTCATCGTATTGTTCATAGATTTGTCCCCGTGGTGGTTGGTGTCACGGGTAAGACGCAGGCGCTGTAAAAATCCTTGGACGATCGTGGATTTTTTTTCTTCGCTGGCTGTTTGTGAGTGTGTCGATAAATCTTCGGCCGGTTTTTCGCTTGCGGATTGCGTATTTTGCTGCGCGACGAATGCGGCCATCGCCGCCGCTATATGGCGCGCTTTGGTATCGGCTTCAGGCTTGGGTGGCTGCTCTTGCAAGAGTCGTTGCAAGTCATCGTCTTTCATATCGTGTCTATTCATAATGAAAGCTCCCAGCTTCCGTCCGGTTGTTGTTGCAGAAGCTGAAGTTGTTTGCGGATGTCGTGGAGTCGCCAGGAGACGGTGGATTCTTTCACTTGCAGTATCGCCGCCGCCTCGGCGTGGCTTAGCCCTTCGCCGTGTACCAATAGCGCGGTCTCTTTAAAGCCGTCTGACATTTGGTCGAGTAGGCGCAGGAGCTGCTGAAGATAAATACGATTCTCGGCTGTTTGGTCGGGTGTTGGCTCCGGCTCTATCCAATCGTCAATGTTGTCGTGCTGGTGACGGTTCTGGCTTTTGTACCAATCCTTCGCGCAATTTATGACTAGTCGATACAGCCAACTGCTAAACGCCGCTTCAAAGCGGAATTGGTTGATGCTCAGCGCGAGCTTCATGCAGGCCTGCTGGGTTATATCTTCTGCATCGGCGCGGTTGCCGCACCAGCGGTAGGCAAAGCGATAGAGGGTGTCGTAGCTCTCCTCCAACAGCAACGCAAACGCCTGTCCATCACCGTCCTGTGCGGCGCGAATCAGTTCCTTTTGATTGGTTGATGTCATAGATGCTCTGCTTGAGAGACGGGCTGGGCGTTACGGTTCATAGTTGCGCGCTCTACGTAATTTCCGGTATCCGACCTTAGACGAGGCTTTCCAGCATTTCCTTGGAAAATTTGCTGCTGTCGGTTTTATTTACATGTTTTTCGCTCTACGTGTGACGTAGTTATCGTTAAGCTGTTGATTGTGATGACAGAAATTTTAATGGCCTGAAATTTGGTCGCCCATTCTTGGCAAGGGTAGATGAATGTCTGTCCCCAATAACCGATCAAACCAAGGAAATCTGTATGTCAATTAAATCATTTTACGCCTCATGTGTAGGCGCCATGCTTAGCGTTCTGTGCATGGGGGCTAATGCCAATCTTATTGTTAACGGTGGTTTTGAAGACAATAACGTCGCAACCGGTGGTTGGGCTTATTTTTTATCGTCAAATGTTAATGGATGGGAAGGCGACAATATTGAGATTTGGGATCACCATAACGGTGTAGTAGCGCCTGAAGGCAATCAACACGCTGAGCTGAATGCGCACCCTTACGATACCACCGTGTTCTCAATCTTCCAAAATTTTGCCACCGTGGTAGGTCAGACTTACGATGTGTCTTTTTTCTATAGCGCGCGTGCTAGTGCGAATGAGCAATTTTCATTCAGCGTTGGAACTCTCTCTACCGTGTTGAATGATCACGATGCTTAAAACTCAAATTCAATTCCTCCTCGCACATTGTTTTCCGGTGTGTCACCGTCCAAACCAAATAACAAACCCAGTTCCCAACGCAATTGTTTGCGGCTTGATAATTTAACTGTACCCATCAATGCAGGGCCTGCCGCCCAATCCTGATCATCCAGATAAAACTCAAATGCTGGTTCGAACCCAATACTGTAGCGATAGCGCAATTGTGCGCGCAGTGCAGTTTCAAATTCGTCCTTAATATCGCTGCCGTATTCGTATTCAGCGATGGCATTGGCTGTCGCGACCCAGTGGCTTGCTAATTCCTTCTCCCATAAAACGCCTAACGCAATTTCATGGCTATTGATGTCTTTGGCGGTGCCTGCTTCCAGTAACAGTCCCCAATCGGCCCAATATTCACCCTGTTCGGTTAGCTGCCATTTTGCTTCCAGCTCATAACCACGAATTTGTTCGCCTTCATGGGTAATGGATTCAGTCAGCAGATAGAATTCGGTAAACAGTTTATCGTTCCAGGCATAGCCCATTCCCGCACGATTCAGTAATAAATTCGCGTCGCCTGCATCGCGCAGGGTAAACCCGTACTCCAATTCGCGTTCATGTTGTTCGACATAAGGGTGATAAACACGATTCATTTCGGCATGAGCTTCCATCACACCAAGTGCACTTAAAAAAAGTGCACTGCTAACAAGATAATTATTCATGGGTAGTTACTCGCAAACGCCAGATACGCCAAAGCAATGCGACTAAAATCGGCGCGATAGTTAACAGATAAAAAAATCCCTGAACGGGTGCAGGGCGAGAATCGTACCCCACTAATGCATAGAGTAATTCGCCTAACCAGGAGTGTTCATCCACTAAAAAAGAGCTGTCCCACAGCGGTTTACCCGAATCAAGCAGGCCAATTTGCATTAACTGTTTGGCGATTTGCATCGAGAGTCCGGCCGCCAGCAAGGTCACTACCAGAAGAAAAACGGGTAGAAAATAGCGTTGTCGCATAAACGCAAATACATAGTAAATGATTGCCCCAAGGCTCATGCCTATACCTGCGCCTACCGCAGCACCTATAAGAGCCGACGACATGGCATCCTCCTGATGAGCAAACGCAGAAAGGTAAATCCAAATCTCTGCTCCTTCGCGCATCAACGAAAAGCTAACGATGACAACAAATAAGAAGTAGAGAAGCTGCTGTTGATGCGCGAGTTGGTTATAGCGAGTGCTGGCGATATCTTTTACCGAGGAAAATGCGAGCGGCAAAATGAATAGGCTAAGCACAACCACGCTCAGGATTACAGCGCCGTAGAGTGATGCGTTTAATAATTCCTGACCTGTGCCGTCCATTGCATCGGCAATATCATAGGCATAATGTGCGAGCAACCACGAGCCGGCAACACCGAGCAGTAATGCAAGAAAGCTCCAACGATAATTCAGCTGCAGTTTATTACTGAGTGCCAGTAGCAAACTGAGAATCAGCGCTGCCTCAAGTACTTCGCGTAAAATCAGCAATACCGCATCGAGCATATTAGTTCTCCACCCGAATCATACCCTGCGCTGTTTTCGGATTAAATTCACCAAAAAAGGGATAGTCGCCCGGAATCAGTGGCCCGATAAAAATTATCGCCTTGGCTCCGCCCATAATGATTTTTTCGCGATTGAGCTCGTAGCTTTCGAATTCTTCTGGAGTGGAATCGCGATTAATCACAATCAATTTCACTTTGGCATTCGCTGGAATAACCAATTGCGATGGATAAAACAAATGTTCGCGAATCTCTATGGTGAAGGTCGGCACCTCTGCGTTGACAGAGCCACAAAAACATAACAACACGAGTAGTGCGTAATTAATGGTTGGTTTCATCGCCCGAGACCTTGTGATCAAGTAATGTATTGTCATGTTTTTTTGTTGCATCTGTATTTGAGCCAAAGCTAGCGGCGAAGGTCACCATCACCAGTAAGCCATGTCCAAGGCGCGATTGTGTCAGTGCAATATGTGCAGCGTGTAAATCGACAACCTGTTGTACGATCGACAATCCCAAACCACAGCCTGGGGTTTTTGAATTGTGCCTATCACCTCCCAGCCGATAGAAGCGATCAAACACCCGCGCGCGTTCTGAATCGGGAATGCCGGGGCCATTGTCCATGACTTCGAGCACAACATCCCTGCCGCGCAGCCAGGTATTCACTGCAATCTGCCCGCCATTGGGTGTGTATTTAATGGCATTGCTCAATAAATTGTTCAACAAGCTCGTCAACGCGGCGCGGTCACCGGAAACCCAGCAGTCGTCACCGTTGAATTCAATCTGATGATTTTTTAGTTCGAGTGCTTCGCTTTGATCAACAATGGCGAGCTTTGCTAACTGGGTTAGATTGACCGTTTC
>CAIOHY010000487.1 GCA_903858205.1 uncultured Cellvibrio sp. | reverse complement strand
TCGAATCCATGAAGGAACAAGTGGGTTCGGACGCACCCTTGGTTTTACCCAGCCGCTTTGTTAGCGCTGATTATGTTTACATACCGTCTTATAAAAGCAAAATATGGTCAGGCGATTTGCTTGCCTATACCTTTGATAGGGCTACTGGTGACCGGACTAAGGGTAGCGATGGAAATTACGCTGATGCAAGCTGGTCAGCAGCAAGCCAGTTACTACGAAAGAGTGCAGATAGTCGCAATATTTTTACTTTTGATGGAAGTAATCGCCTTGAGTTTAAGTACGCTAGTCTGCGCAGCCAAGGATTGATTTCGCGCATCACCAATAACAGCGCGCAGCCGGAGGACCTGATCAATTACCTGCGTGGTGACAACACATTTGAAGGCACACGCTACCGCGCGCGACCAGATGGAAAGCTGGGGGATATCGTCAACGCGCCTCCACTTCTGGTACTTGACGGAGAAGACGCTTCTTATGATTTTCTAGCGGCTCCCGCATCAGGTACCACCCGAGGCAATTACCGGCAATTTTTGCTGGATAAGAAAAAGCGCAAAGGCCTGGTGTTTGTCGGCGCCAATGATGGCATGTTGCATGCGTTTGATGCAGGAAACGGCGATGAAAAATTTGCGTATATTCCTAAAACAGTACTTGGCGATTTATACCGACTAAGTGCTACTGATTACGCGCACCGCTATTACGTGGATGGCCCCTTGGTGGAGGCCGATGTCTATGACAGTAGCGTCACACCAAGTACCACCGATACCGGTTGGCGCAATATCGTCGTGGGTACCGGCGGCGCGGGGGCGCGCAATATCTTTGCCATCAGGGTACCCGTTAACTCCAGCGGTGATGCCAACACCGCCTATCCGCCCACTGCTACGGATATTTTGTGGGAGGTCAATAACAGCGATACAGGATTTGCAAATTTAGGCCATGTGCTACAAAAGCCCGCCGTGGGCATGATGCGCGACGGCACCTGGGTAGTGGTGGCTGGCAATGGCTATGTGAACAGCGCTGGCACGGTTGAGCTTTTCATCATCAACGCGCTGACCGGCGCACTGATCAAAACGATAGCGGTCTCTTCCACAGGAAACAATGGCCTGGGTGGCGTGCGCCTGGTCCTAGATTTAAAGCGCCAAATTACGGCCGCCTATGCCGGGGATTTGCAAGGCAATCTGTGGAAGTTTGATTTTTCGGGTTCGACAGCGAGCGACTGGGGCGTCGCCTTCGGCGGCAAACCTTTGTTCCAAACCAAATACAGTCTCATCCAAGGTACGCAGACCACTTACCAAACCCAGCCCATTACCGCAGCGCCTGCGTACCTAGCCCATCCGCAGGGTGGCAATTTGGTGGTGTTCGGTACAGGTAAATTATTTGAAAATGCGGACACTACCGACAACAAAGTACAGACTTTGTATGCGGTGTGGGATAGAGTAATTACGGGGCAGCCGTCAGGCACGCAAGCAGCCACTGACTACATGGACACCATAAACGGTGAGGCTATTGTTTCAAGCGGCAGCTTGGTCGAGCAAACTATGACTGCCATTGCAGGCAACAACCACTACAGCGCTTCAAATAATCTCGTGAATTACCCTGGTAAGCGCGGCTGGTTTATCCAGCTCAATATGAGCCCCAACGGACTGCGTTTGATATTTCCTCCGCAATTGGCAGTA
>CAIOHY010000486.1 GCA_903858205.1 uncultured Cellvibrio sp. | reverse complement strand
TGTGGAGTAAGCGATATCGATATTGCTAATACTGTTGTGCAGATCATCGGTAATCGTCACCGCATGACCCGCAGTGCGCAACTCTTCCACAATGTAGTCCGGCATCGCTAATTCTTTGGGCGATACCAATGTCACGTTGATATTGTTAAACACACACAAGAGTTTGCACAGCGAGTGCACCGTACGCCCGTGTTTCAAGTCGCCGATCATGGCGATACGCAAGCCATCAATAGTGCGGTTTTTTGAGCGCAATTCTTTGCGGATAGTGTACAAATCCAGCAGTGCCTGGGTGGGGTGCTCATTCGCGCCATCGCCGCCGTTAATCACTGGCACACGGCTGCCTTCAGCAAATTCTGCAACCGATCCCGCTTGCGGGTGGCGCATACAAATCACATCGCTATAACCCGAAAGCACACGCGCCGTATCAAATAGGGATTCCCCCTTGGTGAGCGACGAGCTTTCAAAACCGGTCGTTTCGCGCACATTACCGCCCAGCAGGTTAAATGCCGAACCAAAACTTACCCGTGTACGCGTACTCGGTTCAAAAAACATGTTGCCCAATATCGCCCCCTCCAACACCCGCGTCACCTTGCGGCGTAGGGCGTAGGGCTCCATGGCATCGGCCACGTCAAAAATACGCTGGATATCACCGCGTTCGAATTGTTTGATGGAAAGAATATGCGCGCCGGTAAAGTTCACAAGAATTCCTTAGCGGAGACCGCTGGCCAGGAAAGGCAATAGCCTGAAAGAGTGCGAGGTAAAACGGGCGCCATTTTAGCGGCAGTGCGGCTGGGATACCAACGGCAGAGGCGATAAATTTACGCCTGCCTCAATGCACGGGAATGAGGCTGACTAATGCTGTATCAGCGCGGCGCTCTTTGGTCGGCAGCGATGGTGCGATCCGCTCCAATGCGGCCTGCGCGGTGGCGCGGTAGGTTGTTAACTTCCCCCCCATGACGGATAGCAGCCGCGGATGAGCTTCATCATCTACCGCAAACATCACCTCCCGCGGCCGCGCAAACGCATTTTCATCGCTCTTGGGCAGCACACGCAAACCAGCGAAGGTTTCAACCTGGTCTGCGGCGGGCAGCGTCAGCTCGGGGAAGTAATGGTGTAGGGTTGCGAGCAGGTAATCGCGCTCATCTGGCGAGCAGATTACTTTTTCGGGGCTACCGCCAAACACTCGCTCAGTGGTACCCACCAGCAAACGCCCCTCCCAGGGGAGGACAAATACCGCACGCTTATCCTGCGGCGCCTCAAGGTAATAGTATTGATCCAGCAACGGAGGCAGCAGCAGATGACTGCCTTGCACCAAGTCGATCGCGGGTGATGCCACTGGGGGTTTGATGCGCGCCAATACCTCACTGGCCCAAGGACCCGCACAATTTACCAGTACCCGACAGCTGATCGATTCGTGCCCCTTATCTGTTTCGATATCCACTTTACAGCACTGACCACTGCGTTCGGCGCCCACAAATCGCGCGGGCATCAATAAGTCAGCACCCAATATCACGGCCGACTGCAAAACCGAACGGGTCAAGGCAGCATCATCTGTCTGGGCTTCGTGGTAGCGAAATACGGCTTTGAGATCGTCCTGACGCAAGCCCTTAAGAGTTTTCCATTCACCGCAACCCAGCTGTGAAAACAATGACTCTTTTTGCAAACCAGCGAGCACCGCGTAAAGGCTAAGCCCGGTGCGAATAGTCAGCGCCGAGCGTGTCGAATTTCGATAGACAGGGATATGCAAGGGGCGCAACTTCACCAGTTCCGGCGCCAGACGTAACAAGAGCGCTCGCTCGCGCAAACTCTCCCGTACTAGCCCAAATTGGGCCGTCTCCAAATAGCGCAAACCACCATGAATCAACTTGGAGGATTTACTCGATGTACCCGCGGCTGGTGCCGTCTGCTCTACCACCAATACCGAATAGCCAGCTGCCGCAGCTGCCTGCGCAACACCAGCTCCTTGAATTCCAGCGCCAATCACGACGATGTCGTATTTCATTCTTGTTATTCCGCGTAAGAGACTCCGGAAGTATAGAACAGGGCTGTAAAAATGTTCGACGGCGAAAAGCCGCTACTTGGGATTAAAAAGCCCTAAAAAAATAAGGCGGCGTTGTGAGCAGCCCTAAGGGATTTGATTAACTACTGCGTGACTGAATGTGTGTCAAAACGCCCAAATTTAGCCAAAAACTCATCATTCACATGTTAATTAGCTTTCATCCTTAATATGCTGGAGGTAAACTAGCCTTCATAGTCAGATAGACTATTAAAGGTTCGATTATAGAGCCAACGATAATAAAAGAATCCTTCGGCAAAAAATTGGCGGCCTTATTCCAGCACCTGTCCACTCGCGGCACAGGTAACCACTGGTAACGCCTCCGGTCATTTCTTTCAATACCTACCGTTGTGGTCCATAGGATCTGGTGTTTGGTCACGTCACTTTTCCAGTATTCCAATTTCTGGGGGCGTAGCCCTGCCTGTGCAATCGACCTAGCAATATCCTTGGTGTATGGACTCCCAGCTACAGCAAATAAAATCTGTTTCAAAAAATAAAAGCGACACTTTAACCACGATTTAACAATGAATAATTGTTCTGAGGACACTATGAAAAGTTCAATAATAATGTTTACAAAACCAGCAAAAGCATCACTCGCAATAAGTGCATTAGCTCTAGCGATAGCATCACCCAGCTGGGCAGCATGCACCTACAAAGTCACCAACAATTGGGGCTCAGGCTTTACCGGCGAAATTACCGTCACAAACGATACGGCTGCTACCGTAAATGGCTGGTCAGTATCCTGGCAAGAATCTG
>CAIOHY010000485.1 GCA_903858205.1 uncultured Cellvibrio sp. | reverse complement strand
TTAACGGCGCCATTCAAACTTAGCCTCACCAGCGACTATATTCGCGCACAATTGGATGAAGGCGGCGATTTACCAAGAATTCCTCCTTTGCGTGTCGGTGCGCGCGGTGAATATGAAATCGGCAACTGGCGCGCCGAACTCAGCAGCCAACATTATTTTGAACAAGACCAAACCGCCACCTACGAAACCAGCACCAACGGCTATACGCTAGTCGATGCACAGGTGAGCTACTTGCTAAACGACGATCTAAAAATTTATCTCAAAGGCCACAACCTGACGGATGAGTATGCTCGCGTGCATGCATCCTTCCTCAAGGATAAAGCACCTCTACCTGCGCGCTCATTTGCGGTTGGTATTAGCGGCAATTTTTAGTTACTAAAGCGATTTTTTAACAGCAGCGGCGGGGCATTAATGTCCCGCCGCTTTTTTTTGGAGAGGGAAGCCGCTTGCTGCGCCCGGATTATAGTAGGGCGCGGCAAGCAGCGCCCCTACACAGAGGGCAATAATATTCGTGCCCGAAAACTTAATTTTTCCGTTGATTCTGCAAAATCACGCGTGGTTCCGCGACCGGGATCAATTTTCCGTCACGCAGCTGGATCGCTTGCGATGCTCCCATACTCGGCCATATTTTTAACTCGTGCCCTTTTTTCTGCAACGCTTGCTGGATATCCGCTGGCATAGCCGCCTCTACGAATAACAAATTCGGATTCCATTGCTGATGAATGCGCGCCTGTGCCATCGCTTTTTCTACGGGCATTGAATCATTCAGTGAATACAATAAGGTTTGCACCACTTGTGAAATGATGGTTGGACCACCTGCTGCACCCAGTGCCATTACCGGCTCACCATTTTTAAATACCAGTGTTGGACTCATGCTCGACAAGGGGCGTTTGCGTGGGGCAATCGCATTCGCATCGGAACCTACCAAACCAAATGCGTTAGCTGCTCCGACTTGTGCAGAAAAGTCATCCATTTGATTATTCAATACCACACCGGTTCCTGGAATAACCACTTTGCTTCCGAAGCTGGTATTAACGGTTGATGTGATTGCCACCCAATTGCCATCCATATCGGCAGCAGCAATATGGGTGGTGTGTTTATTCATTACATGTTGAATACCTATATCAGGATTGCCCGCTGTGATATTGGGCGTGGTTTTATCCAAACTGATTTTTTTTGCGATGGTTTGTGCGTAGCGTTTATCCGCAATGCTTAGTGGCACCTTGGTAAAATCGCTATCGCCTAGCCAATGGGCGCGATCAGCAAATGCAAATTTCATTGCCTCGGCAATTAAATGATAGCGTTCAGCTGGAGCTAAATTATCCAAATCAAACTGTTCGAGAATATTTAAAATTTGTGCGACGTGAACACCACCCGAGCTGGGCGGCGGAAAACCATACAGTGTGTAGCCAGCAAATTCTGACACTATAGGCTTACGCATTTTCACTTGATAATTGGCAAAATCTTTATGGGTAACAAGCCCGCCGTTAGCGGCCATCCAGCGGCCGGTTTTTTTGGCAAAATCGCCGCGATAAAAATAGTCAGGACCTTGTTTTGCGATTGCGCGATAGGTTGCCGCCAAATCTTTTTGCTGTAGGGATGAAAAAGCCGAACGGGGATTATTATCTTTATCCAAATAAATGGCCGCGCTAGCAGGAAATTTTTTCAGGTTATCGGCAGTTGCTGATATGCGTTCGGCCAATGCCGGAGAAATAACAAAGCCTTTCTCGGCCAAATCGGCAGCGGGAAAAATCACTTCACGGAATGTTAATTTTCCACCGAGTTTTTGCAATTTATCGAACGCCGCCACTGAACCGGGAATACCAATTGCCAGCGCGCCTGTGCGGCTCAATTCCGGATCGGCTTTACCATCGACCACAAACATATCGCGCGATGCGGCTGCAGGCGCCATTTCGCGCCCATCAATTGCGAAAATTCGCCCATCGGCCAACCTTACCAACACAAAGCAACCACCACCAATACCTGAGTTGTGGCCGTCCACTACACCCAAGGTAAAGGCTGCTGCAATTGCAGCATCAATTGCATTGCCGCCGCGCGCGATCACATCTATTGCAATTTGCGTAGCATAGGGATTCACCGTAGCAACAGCGGCTCTTCCATCGGAACTCACTTGCGCATAATTATTCGCCGAATCATCGGCTAAAACTGAATTGGTAAAGCCGACAATTACCAAACCAATCCACATTGCAAAAATTGTTTTCATATAACCAACCAGATTCCTGTATCAAGTCACGGAAGTCTATTACTTGCAGCGGCATTCGGCTACAGGCATTCGGCTATAGACATTGAATACCTTGTCATGGATATTACTGCCGCCGGTGGTCTACACTGCGACAAGTGATTTTCATCACCACGACTTAAAGACTTATCAACCCGCAGGAGTTTATTTATGCGATTGCTCACGAAGGCGCTGCTAGTAGCCGGTAGTACTCTGATCAGCTTACCGACATTCGCTGCCGAAGGAATGTGGACTCTGGATAATCTGCCCCACGACGATTTGGAAAAAACCTACGGCTTCAAACCAACAACAGCATGGGTCGATAAATCCATGCGTAGCGCCGTGCGCTTAGCGGGCGGTTGCTCCGGCTCTTTTGTATCTGCACAGGGACTGGTACTGACCAATCACCATTGCGTCATTGGCTGCGTTGAAGATTTATCGAGTGAAAAGCAGGATCTGGTCAACAATGGCTTTCTTGCGAAATCGACAGGTGATGAAAAACAATGCCCAGGCATGGAAATTAACCGGTTGGAAAAAACCGAAGATGTTACCGCACGCATGCAAAAAGCCTTGGCCGGTTTGTCTGGTAAACAATTTAGCGATGCCAAAAAAGCGCAGCAATCGCTCATTGAAAAAGAGTGTGTAGGCGCCAGCGGTGATCAGCGTCGCTGTGACATTGTCGAACTTTACGGTGGCGGCCAATATCATGTGTATCAATATACACGTTACCAGGATGTGCGTTTGGTATTTTCACCTGAGTATTCATCGGGTTTTTTTGGTGGCGACCCGGATAACTTTAACTTCCCGCGCTACAACCTCGACATGAGTTTACTGCGCGTTTACGACCATGCAGGCAAACCACTCGTTAATGCTGACTGGTTTCCTATTAACCCTAAGGGCGCAAAAGAAGGTGAGTTGGTGATGACACTCGGTCATCCTGGTTCCACGCAACGCCAATTGACGATGGCGGAACTGGAAACCCAGCGCGATTTGGTATTGCCATTTCGCTTGATGCTTGCCTCTGAATATCGCGGCGTCTTGTTACAATTTTCAACACAGAGCGAAGAAAAAGCGCGTATCGCACAAACCGAATTGACCATGATCGAAAATGGTTTAAAAGCACGCACAGGTATGTTTCAGGCACTCTTGTCGCCCAGTGTGATGCAGCAAAAACGCGAACAGGAAAATATCTTTCGCAACTGGGTGAACAATGATCCTACACGCGCAACAACCTATGGCGATCCTTGGAAAACCTTGAGCGAGACACAAATCACCTGGCGCAATCTGTATCTCGATTATGTGATGATAGAAATTGGTTTTGGTGCCATGTCGCAACAGGTCAACTGGGCACGCACCTTAGTGCGCGGCACCGCCGAAAAAGCCAAGCCAGACGCGCAACGCTTGCGCGAATTTTCTGACGCAAGTTTGCCTGCTGTGCAAGCAGGGCTATTTGCCGAAGTCCCTTTTTATTTTGATTTTGAAAGGACTAAATTGGCTTGGTCACTCAGTAAATTACGTGAAAAACTTGGCGTTGATAATCCGGTAGTCAAAAGTATTTTGGGTAAGCAATCGCCTGAAGCACTTGCGAATGACATTGTGAACAACAGCAAACTGAGCGATGCAACGCTACGTAAACAACTGTGGGAAGGCGGTGCAGACGCGGTTAGAAAGAGCGATGATCCCGCAATCAAACTCGCTTACTTAATTGACGAACACGCGCGTAAATTTCGTGCCGAGTATGATCAGAACATCGAACCCATACAAAAGGCCGCCGCTAATCAGTTGGCGAAAGCACGCTTTGCTTATCAAGGAACGCAAGTGTACCCCGATGCGACTTTTTCATTGCGTTTATCACACGGCGTCATTCGCGGATGGGAAGAAAAAGGGAAAGCCATTCCACCTTTCACGGATTTTGGCGGCTTGCTTGATCGCGCTACCGATTACGATCCCTTTAAGTTGGCCGATACCTGGGTTGCCGCTCAGAAAAAGTTGAACAAAAAGACGCGCTTCAATCAAGTATCAACAAACGACATTATTGGCGGAAACTCAGGCAGCCCTTTAATCAACGCAAAAGGCGAATTGGTCGGATTGATTTTTGATGGCAATATTCAATCACTAGGCGGCGCATACTTTTTTGATGAATCCGTTAATCGCGCGGTATCGGTACATCCCGCCGCGATAAGCGAAGCACTTAAAAAGGTTTATAAAGCAGATCATTTAGTAAAAGAATTAAAGCTCAAATAATTGTTTTATCCGCAAGATCATGCACAGACGTAATGCATGATCTTGCAGCAACAGTTAAAAAATCATCACGCCCGCCGCTGGCAAACTAACACGTTCACCCAATTGGATTTCTGTTCCTGTCAGCTGATCGGTGCGAGTGCCCTGCAAATTCGTCGGCACCGCAAAATCCGCATCCGCCGCTGAATTCAAGTTAATCAGTACCCATACACTCTTACCTGCCAAAATATTCTCTACCACCCAGACGTCGTTGTTATCCACCGGGTAATAACGAATTTCTTGTGGTAATTGCAGTGCAGGGTTTTCGTTACGCAGCTTAATTAAGCGTTTGTAGTGATTAAATAATGATTGTGGATCTTGCGCTTGGGCAGCAACCGATTTGCCAGTGCCTTTTAGTGTTTGCCAATAATTGGCCCACCACCCCTGATGATTTTGCATCCAGGGAAACCATTTCGCTTGGTCGAGCCAAAAGGCACCTGTGGTATTAAAACCGGCGCTATCTTCATCACTCCATTGCATAATCGCGCGGCGATATTGATCATCGCCAGTTTTATATTGCGACAAACCAATTTCTTCGCCGTAATAGATATACAAAGTCCCCGGAGTGGTCATTAACAAACTCGCCGCAATTTTTGCCTTAGCAACATTATTTTCCATGGTGTACATAATGCGGGTTTGGTCATGATTGGTTAAAAAGGGCGCGAAATACTGGATTGGCGCCGCTGCTTTGCGCGCAGTTACATTGGCCCATAAACCATCACGATTTTGCTGCAGGTTATTCGCGCTCATAGTGCCAAAATCTGCAGTTTGTTTTACTGCTGGATTTAACAGATCAATCACCACTGTGCCAAAATCAAAATCAAAACCTGAATCGAGCCCTTTACCGTGATCGCGATATTTTCCAATTGTTTTTAAATCGGCCCATGCTTCTGCCACCAACATCGCATCCGGTTTTACCGACTTCACGTGCTGCGAAAAAATGGTCCAATAATCGATAGTGCCTTGAGTGTCTGCTTGCAATGGATGACCACCCTCTTCCACCGCGTAGCGCACGGCATCCAAACGAAATCCATCGACACCTTTGGCAAGCCAAAAACTGGCGAGTTTATTTAATTCGTCAATAACCACTTGCTTGGTGAGATTCAAATCCGGCTGACTGCCGCCAAATGCGCCGTAATAGAATGCTTTACGTGTTTCATTCCAGTGCCATACCGCAGCGGGATTAGATTCTGCAGACCAAGGTTGCCC
>CAIOHY010000484.1 GCA_903858205.1 uncultured Cellvibrio sp. | reverse complement strand
GACCGCGAACACTGTCTCGAACGCGGCATGTCCGATTACCTCAGTAAACCTTTCGCGCAACAGCAGTTGTACGAGCTGCTTGCACGCTGGTTGCCAGCTCGTGGCGCTCTGCTGCCGCAAGCCTCGGCTACCCCTGATTTTCAGGGTGGGGCGGATACGGCTCCCGTTCAAAGTGCCGTTAATTCCTCAGGGTTGCCAATAACGTCTGTGGAAATTGACCAGCAGGTAATCCGCCAATTGCGCGAGCTGCGCGAGGGATTATTGCCGCGTATTGTTGGTTTGTTTCGTTCCAGTAGCCCGCCCTTGCTTGCCCAACTCGAAACAGCCGTCGCCAATAACGATGCGGATCTTCTGTACAAAACCGTGCACAACTTGAAGAACAGCGCGGCCAACCTGGGTCTGATTGAATTGGCGGCAGCCTGCCGCGACTGCGAGGCTAAAGCTCGCCAAGGCACTATGGCGCAGGCCGAGCAGCAATTGCGTGGTATTCAGACACTCTACGGCTTATCGCTACAAGCGTTGCTCGAACTTGAGCAAGGGGAGCAGCGCGAGTGAGCGAATTAACCACGGCAATTATCACCTTGCCCAAGGCCGGTGCTGCGGCCTTGGTTCTAATAGTCGAGGACGACGAAGCGGCGCGCCTTACCACCAGCATTACTCTGGAGCAGGCCGGTTATCGGGTAATGGAAGCCAGCGATTGCGCCAGCGCTCGCGAACGTTTTGCCGAGTGCAAACCCGATATTGTCTTACTCGATGTGCTTTTGCCTGACGGTGACGGCTTTAGTCTGTGCCGGGAATTTCTTGCGCAGCCGCAGGGCCGTGATTTACCGATTGCGATGGTGACAGGGTTGGATGACATCAATTCAATCCATTTAGCCTATGAATCAGGTGCGACAGATTTCATCACCAAACCGGTCAGTTGGGGCACCTTACCCTATCGCATCCAATTTATTCTGCGCGCTCAAAAGGCACTTAACGATGCCAGTATTAGTGAGGAGAAAACCCGAGCGCTTCTGGCGGGAATCCCCGATGTTATTTTGCGTATCGATCGCAATGGCCATGTCATTGATATGCAGGTCGGCGCCTACGTAAACGAGATGGAAGAGTGGGTGGTTTATGATTCTGCAACGGGTCAAGGGCAATTGCCCGCCCACGTTCGGCAAGTTCTTGAGCCGCAGCTGCAGAGTGTGTTTGCCGGTAAAGGCGAACAGTTAGTTGAATTTGAATGGTCGCAAGCACAGAAAAAGCAGCGCATCTGGGAGGTGCGCGTAATTCTTCGTCAATCCAACGAAGTTGTGATGGTGTTTCGCGATATCACCCGGCGTAAACAGCAAGAAGCCGAGCTGCGTTTATGGGCCAAAGTATTTGAAGGTAGCAACGACGCAATCCTGATTACAGATGCCCACTTAAACATCATTTTGGTCAATAAAACCTATGAAAAAATCATGGGCTACACAGAGGATGAGGTGTTGGGTGTTGATACTGCCAAAGTGGGCGCTCAACTGCATTCACACAGTTTTTTTCGCAACATGGTGCACATTTTAAAGGAGCGCGGTTATTGGCAAGGGGAGCTGATCAACAAACGCAAAAATGGCGAAAAATTTCCCACTTGGTATTCGATTAGTCAGGTGCTGAATGCCGAAGGGCAGCCGGAAAATTACATCGCGATTTTCAGCGATATTTCCGAGCGAAAAAAATCCCGCGAGCGAATCGATTTTCTTGCCCACCACGATAGCCTCACGGAATTGCCCAATCGTGCGTTGCTCAATGACCGTTTGGAAATGGCGATCAACACCGCCAAGCGGCGCGATGAAAAAGTAGGGCTTCTGTTTATTGATCTTGATCGTTTCAAAAATATCAATGATTCACTGGGCCACTCAGCGGGCGATCAGGTTTTGCGTCAAACCGCTGAGCGTTTGTGCGCAGCGGTGCGTACCGACGATACCGTAGCGCGTTTGGGGGCGATGAATTTGTTGTACTTTTGCCGCGCGTGCGCGATGAGCGCAGCCTCGCCGAAGTGGCCATTAAGTTGCGCGACGAAATTTTGCGGCCTTATGTTTTGGAGGATATGCCATTACACCTGAGCCCGAGTATTGGTATTGCCGTTTTCCCCGATGATGGCGATAACCCCAGCACCCTGATCAAAAATGCTGACGCTGCCATGTATCTTGCCAAAGAGAAGGGGTGCAACAACTACCAGTTCTACACGCCAGTGCTAAATGCCCGTACGCTGGATCGCTTGAAGTTGGAATACGACCTGCGTTTGGCGTTGGAACAGGGGCAGTTTGAATTGCATTATCAGCCGCAAATTATCGCGGGTAGTAAAAAACTTTACGGTGCAGAGGCGCTAGTGCGCTGGCGCCACCCTGAGCGTGGCTTGGTGCCGCCGAATCACTTTATCCCCTTGGCTGAAGAAATTGGCTTGATTATCCCTCTCGGTGCTTGGGTGATCGCCGAGGCCGCGCGGCAAGTGAATGTTTGGCATAAAGCCGGCTTGGCCGATTTAGTGGTGAGTGTGAATATCTCTGCGTTGCAATTCCACCAAAGCGGTTTTTTAGCGGAAGTACAGGAATTGTTGGCGCGTGCAGGAACCGAACCCAGTTCGCTTGAGTTAGAACTCACAGAGTCCATGTTGATGAGCGATATGGAACTCTCGATTCAGGTGCTGCAAGCATTTCGCGACCAGGGCTACCGCATCGCGATCGATGATTTCGGCACAGGCTTTTCATGCCTCAATTATCTGCGCCGCTTGCCCGCCAATATTCTCAAAATTGATCAGTCATTCGTGCGCGATATGCAGTCAGACAGCGCTTCGCTCGCGATTGTTACCTCCATTATTCGCCTCGCCGAATCACTCGGAATGGACACTATCGCGGAGGGTGTAGAAACGGCCGATGAATATGCGTTACTCGCTGATCAGGGTTGCCGATTAATGCAGGGGTATCATTTTTCCAAACCTTTACCACCTGCGCAGTTTGAGGCGTGGGTTCAACAGTGGATCGGCAGCTGGCACAAGGTCTCCAGCCTTCCGTTGACGGTCATTCTTCGGCAGGGATTTGTTCGTTTTTTTGCCAAATAAAAAGTCTGGTCTATGCTTTTCCAATAAAAGCTTGTCTAACCAATCTTTTTTTGTGCGGTATATTTCTGTCCACTCATTCTAGGAATAAAGAGTGTTTTTTTATGAGATTCACTGTCGGCGCAAAAATTATTGCTGGAATGTCAGTGTTATCAATACTGGCCATTTTTGTGGTTATCACAGGTATGTGGGGGCTTAACAGTATTAACAACGGAATACATACGCTGACTGAAACAGCGATCCCAAGTAGCCGTAACGTAAGTGTTGTTGCTTCTTCTTTGCTAAATACCAAACTTAGTTTGTTATATATCGAAAAAAGTCAAAAACTTGCCGATGTTGCCAGTTTGCGCGATGTGTTTGCTAGGCATAAATCAGCGGGGCAGTCGGCAATGTCTAATCTCAAGGCGCTTAGCAGCGGCGATGAAGCCCTGCTTACTAAAGTCTCAACTATTGCCGCACAAAATACTGAAATATTTTCAGCAGGCGAGAAAATAATTTCTGCGCAGGAAAGCGTGCTAACCACACAAGAGCAGCTCGCAAAACAAAAACGTCAATTACTGGATCTGATCGATAACTTGATTAGTGCGAATCTTGGTCTGCAACGTTTGGCGGGTGAAAATCAGGGGCAGCTATCTGAGTTAAATGAGCAACTAGAATTGCTGGGAGGCGCTATTGGCAAAACCTTTGAAAACACTATTCCAGCAGCGGTAATGGGCGCGAAAGCGAAATTTAAAACAACGTTTTCAAAAATGGATAGGTTAGTTGTTGGAGTATACGGACAGCACGAAAAACTAAAAGCCCAGTATGAGCAAGGTAAGCGCTTAACGGTAGGCGATAACAATATACTGGATACGTTTGCGGCAAACCTGAAGCAAAAAAAACAAATAGCGCAAGACTTGGAATCAATGCAAGCGCAGATGAGTGGCGTTATCGAGGCTATTCAGCAGCTGGAAAATATTACTCAGGAAAATGTTGAAGCAACGGAAGCCATGGCATCAGACAGTGTAAGCAATAGTCAGATTCTGTTGATGACCATGAGTGCGGTATTTTTGATTGGAGCACTTGTTATCGCCGTGGCTATTAGCAGGGCAATCAAAAAACCACTTGAGGATGCCGTCGCCATTATTAATGTTGTTGCGCAAGGTGATTTAACTCCCCGTTTCAATCAGCATGACCGGGATGAGTTTGGCGAATTAGCAAAACATTTAAATTCGTTGGTTGAAAGTTTCAGGGAAGTTGTTAAATCAATGACGGATAAGTCCTATCAATTATCGGCAACGGCAGAACAAACAAGCCTTGCATCAAAGGCAAGTCTCGACAATATCAATCACCAAAAAAATCAAACCGACATGATAGCGGCCGCAGTAGAAGAAATGGCGCAGACTGTTGATGAGGTTGCGAAAAATGCTGCTAATACACTGAGTGAAGTGGATTCTGCGCACACGAAAGTGACGCTGGGCGGGCGCGTTATTCAAGAAAATATATCGAGCATAAATGAACTTGCGAGAAATATAGAGCGGAGTTCATCTGTCATAGAAAAGCTAAATCAGCGTTGTAATGACATTGGTGGTGTTTTGGAAGTTATTCGCAGTGTGGCGGAACAAACCAACTTGCTGGCGTTGAATGCCGCTATCGAAGCCGCTCGCGCTGGTGAGCAGGGGCGTGGGTTCGCCGTAGTGGCGGATGAAGTGAGAACTCTGGCTAGCCGCGCGCAGCAATCTACCACGCAAATACAGGGGATTATTCAACAATTACAAGCTGAGGCCAGCCAAGCCGTTACCACCATGTCAGGTTGTCGCACCCAGGCACAGTTAAGAGCAAAAAGCATTTTGGAAGCAGGCGATACCTTAAGTGCGATTGCAGTATCCGTAAATACAATTAAAGACATGAGTTGCCAAATTGCAGCGGCATCGGAAGAGCAGAGCAGTACTACCAAGGAACAAAGTAAAAACATATTGGCGATAGCGGATGCAGCTGACATAACAGCAACTGCTGCACAAGAGAACCAGTTGGCTAGCCAAGCCCTCGCGGAAATGGCGAAACAACAGCTTTCATTGATTAAACGTTTTTCAATTTTCCCCCCCCCCCACCAATGGAGATTGAAGATGAGATCGAAAATGTATTTGTTGGCCGTGACTACTGGTTTATTGATGTCAGCTACTACGTATGCTGGCACCTGCCAGTTAGACTTTACCCGTACAGCTTGCCCCGGAAAAGAGGAGATAAGTTTCAAAAAATGCGATGGTGAAGCATCTTGCTCGGAATTTCATGAAGCTGCTACCAGTGCAGAATGCGCAGCTTTGGCGGTGAATGCCTGTGAAAACAAGCGCCTGGATATCACCAAATCAAAAGTGATAAAAGCGAGTTTTGATGAAAAACCCTTGAGCACCCCAGCAGGTAAGGATGATTTTTGTACGGAATATAAAAATGTTGCGACCGAATTTAATCAGTGCAGCTAGTGCGTACATAAATGCATGTTGCTCGTTTATGGGCAACATGCATTCGCTTCCATAGCGCCTGTATTTCGGTAGGCGTGCAAGCGGTTATCCCGAAACTCAAGACGATCAAATGCCGCGCCTTTTTCTTTTTCCTTTCTTTCCTTTCTCTACTTTCAAAAATAATCACGCTGCGGACTCATCAATAATCTGCGTGAGACTCTAAGCTCCTGGCCATACCAAGCGAAATCGCCCGTGGGAATTAAATTCAATCCGGTAGTAATTACGGCGCCTGGTTTAATGTGAGTAAAACTGGTGGCTTTTACGTTTAACGTGAATTATTTTAATGATAAGGCAACCCCCTCCCGGCCTCCCCCTTGAAAAGCGGGGAGGGGTTGGACTTCACTTCGTACTTGAATTGAGTGAGCTTTTAGCACCTCCCCTTTTTCAAGGGGGAGGCGGGGAGGGGGTTTAGTTTTCGCAGTCCACCACAGGAAATTCCCATGATCGAAATCCGCCATCTAAAAACCCTGATCGCCTTGCGTGAAACCGGCAGTGTGGTGGAAGCGGCAGAGCGCTTGTTTCTCACCCAATCGGCGCTGTCGCATCAGCTCAAGGAGTTGGAGTCGCGTTTGGAGTGCGAACTGTTTATCCGCAAAAGCCGCCCTTTGCGTTTTAGTGAAGCAGGTAAGCGCATTTTGATACTCGCCGATGAGGTCATCGCCAAAGTGAGCGAAGCCGAACGCGATGTTAAAAAGCTGGTGCACGGTGAGGCAGGGCGTTTGTATATGGCGATCGAATGCCATAGCTGCTTCAACTGGTTGATGCCAACGATTGATATCTATCGTAACCAATGGCCGGGAATTGAATTGGATTTCTCAGGCGGTTTTACCTTTGAACCACTACCGGCGCTGGCGCAAGGTGATATTGATTTGGTGATTACCTCAGATCCGCAGCCGATTAAAGGCGTCGAATATGTGCCGCTGTTCGGTTACGAAATGCAAATCGCGCTCGCAAATAATCACGCGTTGATCGAAAAACGTTTTTTGTTGCCGCAGGATTTAGCGGATCAAACCCTGATTAGTTATCCCGTTGCGCGCAATCGGCTTGATGTATTCAAACAATTTTTGGAACCCGCCGGTGTTGAACCCAAAGCGGTGCGCACATCCGAACTGACCTTGATGATGGTGCAGTTAGTGGCCAGTGGGCGAGGTGTTTGTGCGCTCCCGAACTGGGTGCTGGCTGAATACGTAGCCCAAGGATTAATCAGTGCGCGCTCGGCCGGTAAAGAGGGAATCTGGCCAACACTCTATGCAGCAGTGCGTGACGAGCAATTGATGCTGCCTTTTGTGCAAGAATTTTTGCAGTTAGCAAGATCTCATTGCCTTAATCACTTGCAAGGCGTGGTGCAGATTAATTGAACGCGTGCGGGCAAGATTTTTTGACGGGTGGCTTTTGATGGGGATTAGTGGCTGTGCTGCTAGATCATCGCTTAAAAAACAACGCCAGCACTCTGGCTGGCGTCATTGATCCACTGAAACAACGGTGGCTATCAAGCCAATGCTTTCAGTGCTGCTTCGTAATTGGGCTCATGTGCTACTTCGCTCACCAGCTCGGTGTGCAACACTTTGCCTTCCGCATCCAGAACCACCACGGCGCGGGCAGTTAAACCTGTCAGTGGGCCGTCAACCAGTTTTACACCGTAATCGGCGGCAAAGTTGGAGCGAAATGCAGAAGCGGGGATCACTTTATCCAAACCTTCAGCACCGCAAAAACGTGCAAGGGCAAACGGCAAGTCTTGGGATGCGCAGACTACCACGGTGTTATCCAGTGCGCTGGCTTGGGCGTTAAAAGTGCGTACAGATTGTGCGCAGGTTGGAGTATCAACACTCGGGAAAATGTTTAGCACTACACGTTTGCCAACCAGATCCGCGGAGGAAACCTCTGATAAATCGGTCTTAACCAGTTTAAATGCAGGCGCTGTACTGCCAGCAGCAGGCAAATTGCCATTGGTGTTGAATGGATTTCCTTTGAGGGTCACTGTTGCCATTGAAATACTCCTAAACGATGGGTTTGTTGTTTGTTTTGGTAGATAGGTATGGTTGATTTAATACTGCATGAAGCCTAGTTGATAGTGGCAGAAAAAGGAATTGCAATGGGCGCCACTGGAATAAAATCTTTCAATAACAAGCGATTGCTCTCATCCGATTAGTTGAAAACAACAAAATTGCGCCTTGCATTGGTCGTTCAAAGTGATGATAATGCGCGCCTCTTGCGCCGGCCGTTTCCATTTTGAGCCGATGAAATTTGCAAGCTGCAATGGTGATCTAGCCGGTCCCCTCGCAATAATGATCTGTAAACCCCGCCAGGCCCGGAAGGGAGCAACGGTAGCAGTAAGTTATGTGCCGGGGTGTGGCTGGTTAGGTCGCCACCCAATCCCCCCTGTTAGTTCTTGTGTGTAGTCGCCATTTATTCGGCTACGTCTTCCGCTTGTTATCAGCCTATCCGCAGCCCGCACATTGGTGTCTATTTCCGCCGTTGACCGCTATAATCGCGCCCTGTTTTTGGCAATCCGCCCCCTTTTTGAATAGAGAGCAGCAATCGGCATGAGCTATCAAGTTCTGGCGCGCAAGTGGCGCCCGCGTGTGTTCCGCGAAATGGTTGGGCAGGAGCATGTCCTGCAGGCGTTGATCAACGCGTTGGATCACAACCGTTTGCACCATGCCTATCTTTTTACCGGAACGCGCGGTGTAGGCAAAACCACCATCGCCCGTATTCTTGCCAAGTGTTTGAATTGCGAAACCGGCGTTAGCTCTGAACCCTGCGGTCAATGTTCCAGTTGCCGCGAAATTGCCGAAGGCCGTTTTGTCGATTTGATTGAAGTAGATGCGGCCTCACGCACCAAAGTAGAAGATACCCGCGAGCTGCTCGAAAACGTTCAATACGCGCCGACGCGTGGTCGCTACAAAGTCTATCTGATCGACGAAGTCCACATGCTCTCTAACAGCAGTTTTAACGCGCTGTTGAAAACCCTGGAAGAGCCACCACCGCACGTAAAATTTTTGCTGGCGACGACCGACCCACAAAAATTGCCCATGACGATTTTGTCGCGCTGCTTGCAATTCAATCTCAAAAATATGAATCCCGAGCGCATTGTTCAGCATTTGAAATTTGTGTTGAATGAGGAGCTGGTGCCGTTCGAAGAATCGGCGCTTTGGCATCTTGGCCGCGCGGCTGATGGCAGTATGCGCGATGCCATGAGTTTGACCGATCAGGCGATCGCCTATGGTTCAGGCAAGATTACGGAAGCCGAAGTCAGCACCATGCTCGGCACCATCGACCAAACGGCGGTCTACGATATAGTCAACGCACTGGCCTCGCTAGATGGTCGTGCGGTCTTGGCGGCGGTGGAACGTATGTCCGAGCAAGCGCCGGATTACGCTAGTGCTCTCGCGGAGATGTTGGCAGTGTTGCATCGCATTGCGATTGCGCAAGCGTTGCCAGAAGCAGTGGATAACAGCCATGGCGATCGCGAGCGCATCATGCAGCTTGCGCAGCAATTGCCATCGGAAGATGTGCAACTTTTTTATCAAACCGCGTTGTTGGGTCGCCGCGATTTGCCGTTAGCACCCGATCCTCGTGCAGGCTTTGAAATGGTGTTGCTGCGCATGCTGGCGTTCAAGCCGCAGGGCGTAATGGAAGTGCCGACCCAAGCGTTGCCGCAGTCAACTACACAGATTAAACCCGCCGCTGCAGCGCCCGTTGCCGTGGCAAATGTTGTTGCCGCGAATGTCGCGCCTGCTGTTGCTCACGTTGCTGCACCGGTTTCAGCAGCAGCGCCCGCGCCAACAGCAGTTAATTCCCCGTCTGTAGCTGCTACTTCCGCGCCGGTTGTACAACCAGCGCCGGTAATTCCAGAGCCACCTGTATTTGAAGGCTCCTACGGAAATGGGCCTAATGATGATTATGTTCCTGCCCCGGAAGATGAATACGAACTGGCCCCTGCTTATTACGAAGCCCCGGTCGCTGCACCCGAGGTAAGCGAACCAAAAAAGTCTGAGGCGGCTCAGCCGCCCGTAGTTACTTCGGCGGCATCAGTTCCGGTAGCAATAGCACCCGCGGCGCCAGTCAAGGTTCCCACATCCAAAACGCTACGCAAAGTTCCCTACGAACAGGCGAGCCCTGCTGATTGGACAGAAATTTATCTGGGCTTGGGCGTAACGGGAATTTTGCAAAGCACTGTGGCGAATTGTCAGATGACCAAGCGCCAAGGTAATGATTTTTATTTTGTACTGGATAAAGCTAACAGCACCCTGTACGACACCAGCCACGAAAAACGCCTCGCCGATTTACTCAGCGATTATTTTGTCGAGCCGGTGCGCGCACATATTCAACCGGGCGAGATTACCGCTGAAACCCCATCGATGATGGCTATTCGGTTGCGCGAAGCGCGTTTGCAGGACGCGATCAGCGCGATAAAAAATGATCCTATTGTGCAGCAATTAATCGCGCAATTCGGCGCGACCCTGCGCGAAGAAACCATCCAACCGATTTAAACTATTCATTTATTAATTGACGAAAGAGGATGCTATGAAAGGTCTTGGCGATTTGATGAAGCAGGCCCAGGAAATGCAGGCAAATATGCAAAAAATGCAAGACGATTTGGCCAAAGCCGAAGTGACTGGCTCTGCAGGCGCAGGTTTGGTCAGCGTGGTAATGACCGGTCGTCACGATGTAAAGCGTGTGCATATTGATGCAAGCTTGATGACCGAAGACAAAGAAATGTTGGAAGATTTATTGGCCGCAGCAGTAAACGATGCGGTGCGAAAAATCGAAACACAAAACCGTGAACAAATGGAAAAAATGACTGCCGGCATGGGAATTCCCCCCGGTTTTAAAATGCCGTTTTGATTTCCGGGACGGTATATTTTTTAATCGTAGGGGCGCTGCTTGCCGCGCCCACAAAATTCAGGGCGCAGTTCGCCGCGCCCACAAAATTCAGGGCGCAGTTCGCCGCGCCCAAAAAATTCAGGGCGCTGCTTGCCGCGCCCAAAAAATTCAGGGCGCAGCAAGCGGCGCCCCTACAAATTTGGAAACTGAATGTTCAGCCCGTTAATCGATGATCTTATGGCTTCGCTGCGCTGTTTGCCCGGTGTTGGCCCCAAATCTGCCCAGCGAATGGCATTGCATTTGTTGGAGCGCGACCGCGCGGGCGCCGAGCGTCTCGCGCAGAGTTTGCACAAGGCTGTTGAAGGTGTTGGCCGCTGCCAACGCTGCCGCACGCTCACAGAGCAAGCACACTGCGGAATTTGCGCGAACACGCGCCGCGACAACAGTTTGCTGTGTGTCGTTGAAACGCCGGGTGATGTGTTGGCGATCGAACAAGCGGGAACTTATCAAGGAAAATATTTTGTATTGCTTGGGCATTTATCGCCGATTGATGGCATAGGCCCGGAAGATATTGGCGTTGATCAATTAATTACCTTGCTGCAACAAGAACCCATTACGGAAGTTATTCTTGCAACCAATCCCACCGTGGAAGGTGAGGCGACGGCTTACTACATCAGTGAGCGCGCCAAAAATCTTAATGTGACTGTTTCGCGTATTGCCCATGGTGTTCCACTCGGTGGCGAGTTGGAATTTATCGATGGCGGTACACTCGCTCACGCATTTTCCTCTCGCAGAAGTTTGTAATTTTAATGTTGATTCCGAGTGAACCTATCTGGATTGATCAAGATGATCAATTAACGGAGCTGTGCTCAACCTGGCGCAAGCAAGCGGCGATTGCAGTCGATACCGAGTTTATGCGCAGCGATACCTTTTATCCTATCGCTGGTTTGCTGCAAATTGGTGATGGCAAAGGCTGTTATTTACTTGATCCGCTGGCGATAAAAAATCTCGCCCCGCTACGCGAACTCATGCTTGATACAGCCGTGACAAAAGTCTTGCACTCCTGCTCGGAAGACTTGGAAGTATTCCAGCGTTGGTTAGGCGTTGTTCCTGCGCCCTTGTTTGATACGCAAATCGCCGCTGCTTTTGCTGGTTTGGGTTTTAGTTTGGGCTATTCGGGATTGGTTAAAAGTGTATTAACCATTGAAATCCCCAAAGATGAAACCCGTTCCGATTGGCTGCAGCGTCCGCTCAGTGTCGCGCAGCTAAAATACGCCGCGCTGGATGTTGCGCACATGTTAATTGTGTACGGAAAATTATTGCAGTTGCTCAAAGCCAGCGAACGATTGGAATGGGTTAAGAGCGATTGTGCAGATTTGGTGGCCAATGCGCGCAAGACAGAAGATTATAGTGATGCCTACCAAAAAGTCGGTTTTGCCTGGAAGTTGCGCCCGCAAGAATTAGCGATACTAAAAGAACTTTGTATCTGGCGCGAAGGTGAAGCGCGCGCGCGTGATCTGCCGCGCAACCGTTTAATTAAAGAACCATCGCTGTGGGAAATCGCGCGGAAAAAAACGCAGGATATAGCGCACTTGTCCAAAGTCCCGGATATCCCTTCGCGCACATTGAAAAATGATGCTGAAACCCTTGTGCAGATTGTGCGTGATGCGCTTGAACTGGATGAGTCACAGTGGCCTGCACGTCTTGACCCGCCACTCGCGCAGAGTGAAGGGCCGCTGATGAAAACGCTAAAAAATTATGTGCGTGAATATGCAGAGCAGGCGCAATTGCCGCCGGAAATATTGATTCGTAAAAAAGATTACGAGTATTTGGTGCGCTCCGGAATGAATGGCGGTAAATACCAATTGCCTGCGCGTTTATTGGGCTGGCGCTTTGCGTTGATTGGCGAAGGCTTGCTTAACATTGCTCAAGCACAATCCCCGCAGTCTGACATTCTCTAAAGCGACGTGTATTGTTTATGAAAATTATTTGTGAAATTTATCGCAGCCCAAAAGAAGAGGGCATGTATCTCTACGTGAAAAAAGAAGAGGGCCTTACCAAGGTACCGGAAGAACTGTTAAGGGTATTCGGTAAGCCCCAGCAGGCGATGGTGTTGTTGTTAACCCCGGGCAAAAAACTGGCTCACGCAAGCGTAGAAAAAGTGGCGGAAAGCCTTGAGACCCAGGGCTTCTATTTGCAATTGCCACCGCGTAATGACCGCGACCCTGAAGCCGAGCGGTTACGCGCACTCAATTCCAAATTGTCGGGTCATTAATTCCGCCACTCTTTTACTTATCGGGATAGGCAATGGCACAACAGGTTTTTTGGCTGGCTAAAACGCTTGAGCAAATGTCACCGGAGGAATTTGAATCCCTCTGCGACGGGTGCGGCAAGTGTTGCCTGCATAAATTGGAAGATGAAGATACTGGCGATGTGTATTACACCAAAGTCGCCTGTCGCTATTTGGACCATGACACCTGCCGCTGTCAGGAATACACTGAGCGTCAGCGTTTGGTGGAGGCTTGCGCAGTACTAACACCTGCAACTGTGCAAGATACCTATTGGCTGCCGGAAACCTGTGCTTATCGTTTGGTCGCTGAAGGAATTCCCTTGTTCGACTGGCATCCGCTGATTTCGGGTGATCCTGAATCGGTGCACACTGCCGGTATTTCTGTGCGTGGCCGGGTTGTGCATGAAAATGCTGTAAATCCTGATGATTTGGAAGATTACGTTGTGCGTTGGGTTAATTAAGTGGTTAACCGAAAGGAGACTTGATCGTGGAAAATATGACCGAATATCAATACGCGTGGATGTTGTACCTTATCGGTGCAGTGGGTTGCAGCCTGGCAACATGGTTGCTCTTTCGGCGCGCGGGTCGCGCGTGGGTACATTTTTTTGTTATTACGGTTATGGTGATTTTGTTTACGCCTTATGCGATTGATGCAGAAACCATGACGATGGCACCTGCAGTTTATACATTGGTGTTTGGATACATGGATGGCGGTTTTGTCCTGATCAAGCCGGTTCTAAAACTCATGCTTGGCTTTTGGATTGGGTCGCTAGTTCTCTCGTTGATTTATCAATTGTTGACTCGCGCTAAAGGTCAAACCTCCCCGCAAGTTCATCGCAAAAACAAGGCTGTAAAGGAGCACCATTATCCAGATGATCAGGATGATTACTCGCTCAATTCCCGCCGTACCGCCAGCACGCGCAGTCTCAATCGCGAAGAGCGCATCGCACGCGACGAACTCTTGCATGAAGAGCCAATTCGCGCGATTCGCTAAACGCTTTGTCATTCAGTCATAGCAAAAAGCCAGCTGCGAAGCTGGCTTTTTTGTTTTAGGTCCCCCAGGTTTTACAAGGCTCCTGTTTGCGCAAAATGGCGAATCGGTGGCGAATCGGTGGCGAAGTGCTATAACTAACGGTGATATGGGCGCAAAAAAGTTGCTGTGAGAGCGGCTTGCGCGCAACGCCATTTTTATGGGAACACTCATGCGCACTCTTATTCAAGGTCTCCTGTTCATCCGGCTCGGGTTTGTAACTTGTCTGTTATCTGCTGGCGCGACGTTTGCCGAAGAGCCCGCCAAACCCCTGCCTGCGGATGTCAGGGTGATCATCGATATCTCCGGCAGTATGAAAAAAACCGACCCGCAGAACCTGCGTAAGCCTGCGGTGGATTTAATTGTGCGGTTGCTGCCCGACAATAGCAAAGCGGGCCTCTGGACCTTTGGTCAGTCGGTCAATATGTTGATGCCACATCGCGTCGTGAGCCCGCAGTGGCGCACGGAAGGTGCGCAAAAAGCCGCCACGATTAACTCGGTCGCCCTGTTTACTAACATAGGTGCCGCCTTGGAAAAAGCGACTGATGATTACGCAACGCCAGCGCAAGATTATCGCCGCAACATCATTTTGTTAACCGATGGTGTGGTTGATATCAGTAAGGAGGCCGTGGTTAATTTAAATGAGCGCAAACGTGTACTCACCGAATTGTTGCCGCGCTTAAAAGCATCTGACTATCGCATACACACGATCGCGCTCTCCGGAGATGCTGATCAGGAATTGATGAAAAAATTGTCCATCGCCACCGATGGCATTTTTGAAGTGGCTGATACTGCTGATGAACTCATGGCGACATTTCTACGCATTTTTGATCAGGCTGTTCCTGCCGAACGAGTCCCGCTTGATGAAAATGGTTTTCTGGTTGACGCCAGTATCCAGGAATTTACCGCACTGATTTTTCGCCGCGCTGAAGTTCCGGCAACGATCATTGTCGCTCCTGATGGCAAAGAGTACAGCGATACTGATCCGCAACATAATGTGAATTGGTATCGCACCAGCAAATACGATTTGATTACCGTACAAAACCCTGTGGCGGGGCAATGGAAAGTAAAAACCGATATGGCGCCCAATAGCCGTGTTACCGTGGTGAGCAATCTGCAATTGGTTGTTGCGCCTATGAAAAGCAATATTAAATCCAGCCAAGCATTGGATCTCACCTATTCGTTCCAAGAGAATAATAAGACGATTACCAATAAAGAATTTTTAGGATTATTGACGGGCAAAGTCTTGGTATCAACTCAGGGCGCGCAAGAGCTCACTGAAATTGAGGTAAACAACGAGGTTCCAGCAGATGGCGTTTTTCGTCAGCAGCTGAAGAGTTTTGGCGAAAAAGGCGAATACGATCTCACGCTAGTTATTGATGGCAAGACGTTCAAGCGCGAATTTGTTCACCATGTCAATATTACCGATTCCGCTTTTAAACTCGAAAAGCGGCTCGATGAAACAGGCGGAAAAAAGACCTACGGTTACACACTCACAGCGGATTTGGAAACCGTTGATGTCGACAATACCAAAGTCACAGCTGTGATAAAAAATTCCAAGGATAAAAGCCTTGAACAACAATTAAACACAATTGGAAAAGACCACTGGGAATTTTCATTTGCGCCGGTACAGCCAGCGCGTTACGAAATCGCACTGCGTGTAGAGGGTAAACAAATCGATGGCAGTCCACTGACTGAAACAATCAAAGCCGATCAATTTTCGTTTCCGGACGAGGCAAGTGTCGCCGCTGCCGAGCATCCAGTCGAGAGTGAAACGACAGCGTCTTCATCAGTAGCGACTGAATCTGCTGAACACGAAGACACTGAAGCCGAAGCCGACAAGCACGCTGAAGCAGACGAGCACGCCGAAGCCGGTGCAGAAGAAGAGTCGGATAATCTGCTGCTTTACATCAGCATAGGTGTTGGGAATTTATTGGTGTTAGTGCTGGGGTATGTCGCCTATCGTTTAATTGGAGGCAAGGGCAGTAAGGACGAGTTAGCCGAAATCGAAAAAACCCTGTCTGCTAACCCCGCCAGCCTGCAAAAAGAGGCCGACAAAAAAACGACGATTGATGTGTCTGACGATCACCAGACCGCCGATATCCCCATGGGTGATATGCCTGCACCAGAACTCACCGCTGCGGATGATTTAATGGCAGAGAATTTGTTTCCACTGGATAATATGGATGAATCGGACAACAACAAACCATAAATATCCTTATGCCTGAAACTGATCCATCCTCTCTCCCGCCTATTCATGGCTCTTTTCTGTTTGAAGTGGTTGAGCCAGCGCGCTTTGCGTTGGTTGACCGCTTCTATCGCGCGCAGGGTTACAAAGTAAAATGCGCTATTCACGAGCGAGTTTATGTGATTGCCGATAGTGACCGGGGCTTTGTTGCGGCCGCGCGGTTAGTGCCGCAAAGCTCAGGGCATTATTGGTTGCGCAATTTGTTGGTCGCAACTGACAAGCGCGGCCAAGGAATCGCGACTGGATTAATGCAGAAACTCTTGGGTGATCTTGCGCCGCACGGCTGCTATTGTTTTGCGCTCCCACACCTGCAGGATTTTTATATTGCATTGGGCTTTGCACAAAACCCGTCACATTGCCCCGAGGATATTCTCCGCACTTACAATACCTATCGCGCCCGTGGCCGCGATTGGATCTTGATGGGATACATTCAGAGTTGAACCATTTTTCACAATCCCCGTGATAGGCAAAAGCAAATGGCTGAGTGGTCGGTCGCTATCTATAGTCAAAGCAACCGGTAACTAGTGATAAACAAACAGAGTAATCAGGAGTGGCTTATGAATATCGATATCGGGATTTCCCAACAGCATCGCGAAGAAATTGCTCAAGGCTTGTCGCACCTGCTCGCTGATACCTACACACTCTATTTAAAGACCCATAATTTTCATTGGAACGTAACTGGCCCCATGTTCCAAACGCTGCATCTGATGTTTGAAACCCAGTACAACGAATTGGCACTGGCGGTGGATCTGGTGGCAGAGCGCATTCGGTCATTAGGGTTCCCGGCTCCAGGTACTTACAAGCAATATGCTGCGTTGAGTAGTATCAAAGAAGAAGAGGGTGTTCCCGCTGCAAAAGACATGATCCGTTTGCTTGTAGAAGGGCAGGAGGCGGTTGTTCGCACAGCGCGCTCACTTTACCCTTCTGTTGAGGCCGCGCGTGATGAAGCCACCGCTGATCTACTCACTCAGCGAATCCAACTTCACGAAAAAACCGCGTGGATGCTGCGCAGTTTGTTGGAGTAAATTCTAAACACATCGACGACAGATTATCTTTTATATCTGATAAGCCCGGTTCGCCGGGTTTTTTATTGCCTGAAGTTTGAGCGTACAACTAGGATTTATTTTTTAGAACCGGCGTGCAAAAAATGGGAGTTGTGTAGATTTTTCCCAGTTGGGTTGCTGAAATCATGTGGCAATAAAATTTCATAACCTAATGATGCATAAGGTTTTTTTATTATTTTTGCCAGTAAGTCGCTTTAATCGAACTTCCCATGTTGTGCATCAGCATCTTATTCGGACGCTGGTTTTGCGTGAACTTGTGACTATTGGGCGGGCTGAGAAGCTTTAGGCGACCAGTCTACAACAACGGTAAGACCAGTATGGTAACTGGCTAGGGGATACGGCAATCCCAGGATATCGACCCCACACAGCAGGTTACGATAACAATAAACGGTTCGAGGATAAGTTCATGCAAAACCCAATCAAATTCAGAAAGAAAATCATCGCTAGCGCTATAGCGACCTACGCATTGGCTGGTTTCAGCGGCATGGTTGTGGCGCAAGATGATGCAGTTGAAGAAGTAGTAGTAACGGGCATACGCGCGTCACTTCAAGCATCGATGGATACCAAGCGTTCTGCAGCGGGTGTTGTCGACGCTATTTCTGCTGAGGATATCGGCAAGATGCCAGACACCAACCTGGCTGAATCACTTCAGCGCATTACCGGTGTGTCTATCGATCGCGCCGGCGGTGAAGGTTCAAAAGTCACCGTGCGTGGTTTCGGGGCTGACTACAACTTGGTAACACTGAATGGTCGTGCAATGCCTTCCTCAGGCTTCGACTCGCGCTCGTTCGAGTTTGCTGACTTGGCGTCAGAAAGTGTTAGCGGTCTTGAGGTCTACAAAACGGGCCGTGCCGATGTTGCCAGTGGCGGTATAGGTGCAACCATCAATATTAAAACCGCTCGCCCATTGGATAACCCAGGTCTGAAAATGACACTGGGCGCCAAAGGCGTGCATGACACTACCGTTCGTGAAGGCGATTCAATAACCCCCGAAATTTCTGGTTTGTTCAGCAACACTTTTGCTGATGACGTTTTTGGTGTGACCTTGACCGGTAGTTATCAAAAGCGCGATCAGGGTAACTCTGGCGCCTATAGTCAGCAGTGGAACACCAAGGTGTGGGATGCTGCAAAAGGCAATGCCAATATCACCTCAAGGCCTACTGCGGTTGTTGAAAATGCGCCATCTGACAAACAATTGTTTTCTACCCCAATCGATTACCGTTTGACCCTGGGTGATCAGGAGCGCGAGCGCGTTAACGGGCAGTTGACTTTGCAATACGCGCCAACCGAAAGACTTAAGGCAACTTTGGACTACACCTATTCAGAGTTGGAATGGCATCAGCAAAGAATTGAACAATCGCTGTGGTTCGTTTCTACCGGTACGAAAATAGTGTTTGATGATCAAACGGTTAAGACTCCTGTATTGATGACCGAGTTGATCGATTCACCTAAGGACATGAGTTTTGCTCGTCAAGTGCAAGGTAACAACCGTGAAAACAATGCAGTTGGCTTTAATGTCGAATTTGAAGCAACTGATGATTTGAGTTTTAGCGTGGATTATTTCACTGCTGAAGCGACTACCAGAGAATATGATCCACGCGGCAACCTCAACTTGTCAGTTGCTGCTAACGTGGTTAAAGAGCAGACCATGCAGTGGAACACTGGCTTGCCGATCATGAGCGTCATCATTGACGACAAAGTGAACGGTAATGGCAACGGCGTGCTTGATGCTGGCGACATGACGACCACGGCAGGTACCACCAACTATAACTGGGTAGAAAATGATATCGAGCAAGCCCGGTTAAACGGTACTTACAAGTTTGAAAATAGCAGCTTGGATTTCGGTCTTGAAAGCCGTACTAATGACTATTTGGGCAGAGCTCGCGGCGACTGCTGCATTGTGTTTGGCGACTGGGGCGGCACTGATGTCAAAAATGTTCCAGATACCTTCTGGAGTTCTCGCAACTTCCTGAAGGATTTCGATGGTTACAACTTGGGTAATTCGTTTACTCAAGGTATCGATTATGACTTCAATGAAGTTGCTGCGTGGGTTGAAAGCCAGAATGGCAAGCTGCCGAATTTCCGTGACTTCCCACCAAGCGGTAAATTCGAAGCTAAACCACGAGTATCCACCTATCGTGGCATCGAAGAAGAAGTGCAGGCGGCGTTTGTGCAATACAAGTTAAGCGATGAACTTGCTGGCTTACCCTACAACGTTTTGGCCGGTTTGCGTTATGAAAAAACAGACGTCACTTCAAGTACTAATGCTGCGAATCCAACCCGCATCCGTTGGACAGGTGATGACGACTTTATTGCCGATGCATCATCCGAGCTGAGCGCATTTAGTCGTACCGCTAGTTATAGCCATACCTTGCCAAGTGTAGACTTCGATATTGACCTTACCGACGACGTAAAAGCGCGTGCCTCAGTAAGCAAAACCATCGCTCGCCCAACCTATGGCAACTTGCGTGCAGATATCGGTGTGGGTGATTTCAGAAGCTACACAGCAGACCAAGGCAACCCAGGGCTGCTGCCACTTGAATCACAAAACTTCGATCTTTCTGCCGAGTGGTACTACGGAGAAACCAGTTACATTTCTGTCGGTTACTACAGAAAGAAAGTGGATAAATTTAACAGTACTCAAGCGATCGAAGGTACATTGTTTGACCTGCGCGACGTGACTAAAGGGCCTCGCGCTGCAGCAGCAAGAGCGCAGTTGGCCGCACAAGGGAACACGACGCCAAGTGCACAGCAACTGTACGATCAAGTGCTGAAAAATCAGGGCGATACAGGTCCAAACGGTAACGTGATTCCAAACGATCAAGATCCATTGGCAGTATGGAAAATTAATACGCCGATCAACAACAAAGAAGCCACGATTGACGGCTTTGAGTTTGCTGTTCAGCACATGTTTGGTGAATCGGGCTTCGGTGTATCGTCAAACTACACTACTGTTGACGGTGATATTGCTTACGACAACAACAAGTTGGGTACCCAGTTCGCGTTAGTTGGTATGAGTGATTCTGCAAACGCTGCCGTGTTCTATGAGAACTATGGTATTGCTGCGCGTATTGCCTACAACTGGCGTGACAAGTTCCTTGATACTACCAACCAATACAATAACGAACCGGGTTACACCCAAGAGTTTGAAACTGTAGATGCGAGTATCGGCTATGAGTTTAATGACAATCTGACGGTGTCACTTGAAGCTCTGAACTTGTTCGGCGAAGACAAGCGTCGTCATGGCCGTACCGAAGTGCAATTGTGGAACCTTGAAATTCTTGGCCCGCGTTACACCTTGGGCGCACGCTACACTTTCTAAGTATTGCGTTTACGTCTGTGATCAAAAGCCGCTGGAAACAGCGGCTTTTTTGTTTCCAAAAAAAGTAATCTGTGAATTGGCTATGATTTCTTAGTGCGACGCCCCGTCTGCCTGATTTTCTTTATCCACCCTAAGAGCGAGCAAAAAGGCGTTAAATCCTTCGCTTCTGATTCAAATCAATTGAGTTGAACTCCAAATTCATGTTCAATCCCGTTCCGTTAATATCGCCTAACCGACAAAAACCTACGAAGTTACTCCCATGCTAGCAATCAAAACCCTCGTCAAAGAAATCCACGGAATAGACCCGCATAACATTCCGCCCGAGATTTTAGCCTCGGATCAGCCTCTTATTCTTAAAGGGCTGGCGAGCCACTGGCCACTGGCTCAGGCTGGTTTGGTTTCCGACGAAGAGGCGATTGCCTACCTGCGCTCATTTTACGAGGATAAAACTGTCGGTACTTTTTATGGGGCTCCTGAAAATCAGGGATATTATTTCTATAACGCAGACATGACGGGTTTGAACTATCGCAGTGATCGCGCGCGCCTTGATACTGTTTTGGATCAGATCCTTGAACACAAAAATGATCCACTTCCGCCGACATTTTATGTTGGCTCAACGACGGTGGATGTGTGTCTGCCGGGGATGCGTGAACAGAACAATGATGTGACTATTCCTTTTCCGGATGCTCTGGTGAGTATCTGGATTGGCAATAAATCCCGTATCGCATGCCATTACGACGCGCCGGATAATCTGGCGTGCAGCATTGTCGGCAAACGCCGTTTTACAGTGTTCGCACCAGATCAAGTGGAGAATTTGTACCCAGGGCCGCTCGATTTTAATCCGGCCGGGCAACAAATCAGTTTGGTGGATTTTGCCAAACCGGATTTTGAAAAGTTTCCGCGCTTTCGCCAGGCAATAGAAGCAGGTCAGGTAGCCAATTTGGAACCGGGTGATGCGCTGTTTATTCCGAGTATGTGGTGGCATCACGTCGAAGGGCTTGGAGCTGTCAACGTTCTGGTCAATTATTGGTGGCGCAATGTGCCCAAATTTATGGGGCCAGCGATTAATGTTCTCAAGCATGCGATGCTCAGCATTCGCGATTTACCTGAGAAGGAAAAGGCCGCATGGAAAGCCTTGTTTGATTACTATATTTTCAGCGAGCAACCTCATGCGGCTGAAAATATACCGCCTGCGGCTCAGGGCGTGTTAGGCCCTATGGACGACATGCAAGCACGCCAGCTGCGCGCCTGGCTGATCAATCGATTGAATCGCTAAACTGTGATCTGGCCTGATTAAAACGCAATTGTTTGAATCGTTTGTCGCCCGCGCTGTATTATCCCCCGCTTATTAACCGGAGCGATGAATCCACATCGCATCGGGTAGCTAGCTGAGATGATATGTCGAATAATTGGTCAAGTTATAAACAATCCATTGTCAATGTGATGGGGCGTGATAGGCACAATCTGATACGCCGCTTGGGGGAGATTGAAAAGCTCGCACGTGCAGAAAAACCCTATGAGCAAACTCTGGAAAAATGGCAAAACCAGTTGGCACGTTCGCAAGCGGATGTGCAGCGCCGCCAACAATTAGTCCCGGTCGATATTGAATTCCCCAACTTACCTGTTTGCGAAAAGCGTGAAGAGATTGCGCAGATTATTGCCAATCATCAGGTAGTGGTATTGGCCGGTGAGACCGGCTCGGGTAAAACGACTCAGATCCCCAAAATTTGTTTAACTATCGGACGCGGTGTGAGCGGTTTGATTGGTCATACCCAGCCGCGTCGCATCGCCGCCAATACCGTTGCCAATCGCATCGCTGAGGAATTAAAAACCACTCTCGGTGACATGGTGGGCTATCAGGTTCGCTTTAGCGATCAGTCCAACGAAAACACCCTGATTAAAGTCATGACCGACGGGATTTTATTGGCTGAAATCCAACACGATCCTTACTTGAATAAATACGACACGCTCATTATTGATGAAGCCCATGAGCGCAGTTTGAATATTGATTTCTTGCTCGGCTATTTAAAGCAGCTTCTCCCCAAGCGCCCGGATTTAAAATTAATTATTACGTCCGCCACTATCGACCTCGAACGTTTCTCGCAACATTTTAATAACGCACCGATCATTGAGGTCTCCGGTCGTACTTATCCGGTTGAGGTGTGGTATCGCCCGCTTTATGAATTTGAGGGGAGTGACGATAGTGAAAATGAACCCGATCAATACGCAGCGATTGTCGATGCAGTGCACGAAATTGAATTGCACGAGAAAACCGGATCAGGCGCGCGTGGCGGCGATATTCTGATTTTTCTCAGTGGCGAACGCGAAATTCGCGAAGCCGCAGAAGCACTACGCAAAGCACAATTCGCGCATATGGAAGTCATTCCCTTTTATGCTCGCTTGAGTTTGGCGGAGCAGCAAAAAGTATTTGCCCCCCACACCGGTCGCCGTATTGTATTGGCGACGAATGTGGCAGAAACCTCAATTACTGTGCCGGGCATTCGCTATGTAATTGATCCTGGTTTTGCGCGTATTAGCCGCTATTCCTATCGCACAAAAGTGCAGCGTTTACCGATTGAGCCCGTCTCACAAGCAAGCGCGAATCAGCGTAAAGGACGCTGTGGCCGTGTTGCCGAAGGTTTTTGTATTCGCTTGTACAGCGAAGAAGATTTTAACTCGCGCCCGGCATTTACCGACGCAGAAATTCTTCGCACCAATCTCGCTGCCGTTATTTTGCAAATGCTGCAATTGCGCATGGGCGATATCCATAAATTTCCGTTTATCGATGCGCCTGATCATCGTTTGATTAGCGATGGTTTTAAATTGCTGGAAGAATTGCATGCGGTCAACGCAAAAAATCAATTAACACCCGTCGGGCAACAGCTCAGCAAATTGCCGTTAGATCCGCGCCTCGCGCGCATGTTGCTGTCTGCACAAGAACAGGGTTGTGTACGCGAACTATTAATTATTTCCAGCGCGCTCTCGGTGCAAGATCCGCGTGAACGCCCCGTTGAAAAACAACAGGCTGCCGACCAAAGTCATCGCCGGTTTTGGGCAGAGCACACTGATTTCGCCGGGTTTGTAAACCTGTGGGACTATTTTGAAACCCAGCGGCAGGAACTCACCCAAAATCAATTACGTAAGCTGTGCAAAAAAGAATTTCTTTCCTATTTGCGTTTGCGCGAGTGGCGCGATGTACACCATCAACTCTGTGTTGCGGTAAAAGATCTGGGTATTGGTGTCAATTCCGAACCCGCCAATTATGAGTCTGTTCATAAAGCATTGCTTACAGGTTTGTTGGGCAATTTGGGTTTTAATCACGAAGAGCGCGAATATCTGGGCGCACGCAATCGTAAGTTCGCCATCTTCCCTGGCTCATCGCTCGCCAAAAAAACGCCTAAATGGATTATGGCAGCGGAGCTGATAGAGACCTCCAAATTGTTTGCCCACACAGTTGCGAAAATTGAACCTGAGTGGGTGATTGCCGCTGCGGAGCATTTGGTAAAACGCCAGCATTTTGAACCCCATTACGATAGCCGTAGTGGCCAGGTGATGGTTTTTGAAAAAATTACGCTTTATGGTTTGACCATTGTTGAGAAAAAATCGGTCAGTTATAGCCATATTGATCCGGCTCAATGTCGCGCGGTATTTATTCGTGCTGCGTTAGTGGAAGGGCAGTATGACCAACATCCCAAACGGAAAAATTTGCAGAATAAAAATCCCGCAACGGATTTTTTTGCGCATCAGCAACAGCTACTAAATGAACTGGAAGATTTGGAGTCCAAAGCGCGTCGCCGCGATATTGTGGTTGATGAGCAAGTAATTTTTGATTTCTACAATGAACGCATACCTGAAAGCATATTAAACCTTGCTGGCTTTGAAGCATGGCGCAAAAAAGCAGAACAGCAAAATCCCAAACTGTTATTCCTGACGCGCGAAGTTTTGATGCGCCATGGTGCGGGTGACATCACTCAGGCGCAATTCCCCAATGAACTGGAATGGCGCGGCATGGTGTTTCCACTTAGTTACCATTTTGAACCCAATCATGCGTTTGATGGTGTAAGTATTCATGTTCCTATGAGTGTGTTGCATCAGGTGCCGGAGCAGCGCTTGGAATGGTTGGTGCCGGGTATGCTGCGTGAAAAATGCATCGGCCTGATTAAATCCTTGCCTAAAAATTTGCGCAAACATTTTGTGCCGGTGCCGGATGTGGTGGATAAAGTTCTCGCAACATTAGCGCCCGATAACAAATCCTTAACCGAAGCATTGGGGCTACAACTTAAACGCCTGACCGGTGTTGATATCTCAAAAGAAGCCTGGCTTGAAACCAGTGTGGATGATTACTACCGCTTTAATATTCATGTTGTGGATGACAAAGGCAAGGTTATCGCCAGTGGCCGTGAATTGGCTCCCTTGCGTGATAAATATCGTGAGCGGGTACAACAAAATATCCAATCTGCTGCGACGAATATTGAACGCGATGGCATAACCACGTGGGATTTTGCGGACTTGCCGCAAGCGATTCAATTGCCCCGTGGCGGAATCAGCATTCGCGCCTATCCTGCGTTGGTAGACAAGCAATCGTCCGTTGCAATGCAGGTGTTGGATAATCCGCTGCAAGCATTGGATTTAACCCAGCGAGGGCTTGCGCGGTTAGTGTATTTATCGCTAGCGCAAACGGTTAAATACTTGCAAAAAGAATTATTAAAGGGGCAGGAAGTTGCTTTAACACTGGCGGGCATTGGTAACCGCGAGCAAGTTGCCGACGATTTAATCATGGCAGCGATTAAACAGCTTGCGGTATCTGAACAGAAAAATTTACCGCGCACCCAAATTGTGTTCGACGAACGGGTTAATCTGATTAAAGATAAATTAATTGCTCATGCACAAGAGTTGGCGAATCATTTGGTCACCAGTTTAAAATTATTGGTAGATATCAAAAAACAACTCAAGCAACAAAAAAATATGTTGGTGTTGGCGTTTACCATCAGCGATATCAATCAGCAATTGGCACAATTATTTTATCCCGGATTGGTGTACAAAACGCCGCTGCAATGGTTGCAGCAATATCCGAAATATATGCGTGGCATTCAGCAGCGATTGGAAAAAGCTGCGCTAAATCCTCAAAAAGATAAGCTTCAACTGGCAGAGATTGCGCCGCATTGGCAGCGTTTGGCGGACTATTTAACCAAGGAGGGCGATTATCGTTTGGCGCAAAATGCCGCGTTGATCGACTACCGCTGGTGGATTGAAGAGCTGCGCATTTCACTCTTTGCCCAAACGCTTAAAACGCTGGTGCCAGTCTCTGACAAACGTATGGAAAAACAGTGGGAGCAGGCGATGTTGGATGCGCAGGGGTAAAAAAATTCGCGCGGTGTGTAACAAACTCCACCTGCGTGAGTCTATCCAGTAGCATTTGGCACGCAGCCGTCGGCACTCCTGAACAATCGGGGTTGCTCTCGAACTCTACTGCCTTGGCTATGCTAGTTTTCGTGTCTCTTAACTCTATACCAACTTACTTTTACGCGGAGTGTATTATGAATAGCAAATTGTCTTCTATGTCGGCTTTGATCGGTGCTGCTTTTGTGGCATCGGCGGCTCTTTCACCCATCGCTTCGGCAACAGAAGCGGCTTTCGTCGCAACTACACTGAATGCGGGTTATACCTTGGCAGATAACTCTGACAAAACCGACGCTGAGCACAAGTGTGGAGAAGCAAAATGCGGTGGCGATAAAAAAGCCGAAGGTGAAGGTAAATGCGGTGAAGGTAAGTGTGGTGGTGATAAAAAAGCCGAAGGCGAGGGCAAATGTGGTGAGGGCAAGTGTGGCGGTGATAAAAAAGCTGAAGCCGAAGGTAAATGTGGTGAAGGCAAATGCGGTGCGGACAAAAAAGCAGAATAATGTCATCACTTTCTAAGGTGGATTACTCTGCTGCAATCGTCGGTGCGGGTTTAGGCCTGCGCCGTACGATGCTCAATACGCTTGAAGAATCCACGCCTAACGATATCCACTTTTTGGAAGTGGCGCCGGAGAATTGGATCAATATCGGTGGTCGCCTCGGTAAAAAATTTCGCGCATACACCGAACGATTTCCCTTCGTCTGTCATGGATTGTCTCTTTCCATCGGTTCCCCCGCGCCATTAAATATTGAGTTGTTACAGGCAATAAAAAAATTAATGCAAGAACATGGTATTCGCTACTACAGCGAGCATTTAAGTTATTGCAGCGATGAAGGGCAACTCTATGATTTGTTGCCGATTCCTTTTACTGCAGAGGCGGTCGATTATGTCGCCGCACGTATTCAACAAGCACAAGATATTCTCGGGCAGCGCATCGCGATCGAAAACTCTTCGTATTATTGTGCGCCGCAACAAGAAATGACAGAAAGTGAATTTATCAATGCCGTGATTAAAAAAGCGGACTGCGCACTCTTACTTGATGTAAATAATATTTACGTGAACAGTATTAATCACAATTACGATCCCTATGAGTTTCTCGCCAGTTTACCGGGTGAGCGCACTGCGTATATTCACATTGCTGGCCACTACAAAGAGGCGGAGGATCTACGGGTGGATACTCACGGTGCACCGATTATTGCGTCCGTTTGGGATTTGCTCGATAAAGCCTACGAATTGTTTGGTGTAAAGCCCACCTTGCTGGAACGGGATTTTAACATTCCACCCTTGCCAGAATTAATGGCAGAGTTAGACGAAATAAAAAAACGGCAGCGGCCATTTTTGCCCTTTAATGCGCGCGGTGGGTTGTAGCGCGATGAAATCATTTCAGGAAACCCAACTGGCATTTGCCAAACATTTGCGCGCTCCGGATCATTATCCTGCACCCGCAGAAATGGATGATCGGCGAATGGGAATTTATCGCGAATTAATTTACAACAACATTGAAAATTTTATTGCCAATGTGTTTCCGGTTCTGCGCTCGCTGCTCAGCGATAATCATTGGCACTCGATGGTGCGTGATTTTATTCATCGCCATCGTTGTCAAACGCCTTATTTTTTAGAGATCAGTCAGGAGTTTTTGCAGTATTTGATGCAAGAGCGTGGGAAGCCTGATGGTGACCCGGTATTCTTGCTTGAACTTGCGCACTATGAATGGATTGAATTAGCGCTGGAGGTGAATGAGGCGAGCCTACCTTCGGTTTCTAGATATCCGGATGAGCCGTTAGCATCCAAACCGCGCGTTTCGCCATTGGTAATCTGTTTGAACTATCACTACCCCGTCCATAAAATCTCGCCGCACTATCAGCCGTCGGAACCCGAGCCAACCCAGTTGGTGGTCTATCGTAATCGAGAAGATAAAGTTCGATTTATGGTGGCCAATGCGATGACCCTGCGGTTGCTGCACTTGTTGCAAACAAATCTTGATGCAAGTTTAAGCGATCAGTTACATCTCATTGCGCAGGAGTTGCAACACAGCCAGCCTGACGCCCTCTTTGGTGGAGCAATCAGCTTAATAAATGATCTGTTCGGTTTGGGCATTGTCAGTCATTTTGATTAACTCCTATCTTGATCTACACTTTTATTGTGAAATATTTGCTCATTTGGGTATTAATGGCGCAAAAATAGTGCAAAAAATTTGATTTACTGCACTAAAACTACGCTTAATCACAAAGCGCGGGCAAATTTCTTTATATAATCCCCATGCGGCATTTTTTAGTCTTTTTGTCATCTTTCTGTAACCTTACGGTCACACAATGGCAACAACCCTGAAACATAAATGTCATTATTCCAATAACACCTGACTTCCAGTGTTCAGGGTCTGAACACTAAAACACACATCCAGGAGACGACTCCATGAAAAAAACATTATTAGCCTTGATTATTGCTTCCGCTATTCCCGCCGCTGCGTTTGCAGACGTTGTTGTATACGGCAAAGCCAATGTGTCTGTGCAAAGCACCGATGAAGTTGCGCTTTCCAGCGCGAACGGTAATCAAGCCGATGGCAGTAAAGTTGAATTGCTGAGCAATGCATCGCGCATTGGTGTTAAAGGCGGTGAACAAGTTAATTCACAACTGAAAGTGATTTATCAATTTGAATACCAAACAGAGGTTGACGACGGTACCAATGGTAGCCAAACCTTTGGGCAACGTAACATCTATTTAGGTTTACAAGGTTCTGCCGGTACTATCATGGGCGGCCACTTTGATACTCCAACAAAAGTCGCACAAGAAAAAATTGATCTGTTCAATGACTTGGAAGGCGATATTACTTCTATCTTCAAAGGTGAAAACCGCGTAAGCAATATCGTTCAATACGTGACGCCAACTTTCGGTGGCTTCGCTATTGCAGCTGCATACACATCTGAAGAGAACGACGGTACCTTCAAGCAAGCGGGTACGCCAACCAACGGTGCATCTGTGTCGTTCAGCTATACCAGCCCAGTATTCTACGGTGCGATTGCGGCAGATCAAGATGTTGAAGCAGATGGTGTTAGCCTTGTTCGCGCGGTCGCTCGTTTGACCTTAGGCTCAGTGCAATTGGGTGCATTAGCAGAACAATACGAAAACGATAATACCGGTTTTGATGAAGACGGTGCTTTGGTTTCTGCTCTGTGGAATGTGACTGACAAGTGGGCGGTAAAAGCGCAACATGGTAGTTCAGAAGTTAGATGGATTGATGGTGAGAGCAGCAGCATTGGTTTGGATTATAAAATGACCAAGAGCGCTACTTTGTTTGGTTACTACACTGCGGTAGAAAATGGCCAACCAGATTTGGTAACCGTGGACACCCATCGTGAAGATAACTACGCTGGTGTTGGTTTGGATTACAAATTCTAATTGTTGTAGTTCTTTCCTTGCGTAAATAAAGGGTGCCTCGGCACCCTTTATTGTTTGTGCACAACGTTGATAAATAGCAAAAAATAAACGAGGTGATGCGATGAAATGGGTACTGGCAGTAATCATGAGCGCTTGTTGCGCTACACAATCCTATGCTGATGAAACCTGTGAAAACGCTGTTGACGCAGCTGATTCGATGAGTGTAAACGAGAAAAATTGTGATTACTCGGATAAAGGCCTGAACGGATTTTTACAAAAAGCCTTTAAAAAAGGCAGCGAAGGCGCAGTGTTGGAAACAACAGCGGATAAGCCTATTGATGTAAATAAATCAGACGCAAAAGAAATAACAGCGGAGAAACTTCAAGAGATCAAAAAATCTCACTCACTCAATGTTGAAGTGGATCAATGGGCAAATGTCGCCTTGGCGCGTATACAATTATTGCCCAAAGCCATGGAGCAATGTGGCAAGGGTTTTTCTGTAGAGCGTGAGCTATATCGCCCATTAGCGATGGGGCGAATTGCCCTGAGCATAGAATTTATCTGCGTTGAATAATGTTTGCTTCCAATTAAAACAAAAAAGGCCGCAACGTTGCGGCCTTTTTTACGACATTATCAAAAACTATTTTTGATAATTTACCACAGCTATGTAGTGCATCGCAGTTGGTTTGTCTTGCACAAATCCAGGAATAAACTTGGATTTTTTCAGTGAGCTTTCAATGCTTGCTGCATCCGCTTGTTTGCGCAGCGCGGCTTCGATAGTACTTACGGTTTCCACTTTGCCATCGGCTTCAATGTTTGCCATAACGCGCGTCATTTTACCTTCGGCAAAAAATAATTTTCCGTCGCCATGATCTTTGGTGGAGTAAGTAGCATACCAGTCACTGGTGTCCAAACGTTCTTGCGGAGCAAAGTAATGTGTACCGTGTTGCGCTTGCAAGGTGCCCAGATTAGGCAGCAAAACAATCGGTGCCTGAGTTCCGCCGAGCGAGTAGACCACGCGCATTTGCATTCTTACTGGTACGGTTTTGCCATCGATAGTGGCTGGGGTAAAGGTCGCAGATTTGAGTGCAGACTCAGTTACTTTTTGCATGGATACCAGCGGGCTGTTTTCATAACAGGTCACGGCGTTGATATTGCCGGTTGTCATTACATCCGCCTGGCAATAAACCGCTACGGTTTTTACTCCCTCGCCAAAAGAGGCGGGCAGGGTGATTTGTTTGG
>CAIOHY010000483.1 GCA_903858205.1 uncultured Cellvibrio sp. | reverse complement strand
TCTTGTAAAAAACGGGTCGCGGTGCGAATAATTTTTTGCTGCTTGCGATAATCCACGGTTTCAATCGCGGGTGCAAAACGCTTGTTGGTGCGCAGGCGCACTTCAACAAACACAAAGCAGGTTCCCTGTGCGGTTTTTTGCAGCATGATCAGATCAATTTCACCGAGCTTGCAGCGATAATTTTTGGTGCGCGTGACTAATCCCTGTTGCTGTAAAAAAGCTTCGGCTTGTGCTTCGGCTTGTGCGCCTATGTTGATTGTGCTGTGGGCGCTGCTATCGCTGCTCGTCGTTGTGGCATCATCCTTGTCGCGTTTAAACATAATAAATCCTTAATATTGCTTTTCGTTAATATTGCTTTTCATTAATATTGAATGTCATTTTCGTTGATCACCATCACCATCGGCAGCGGTTGCGCTTCACCATTGCGAAATCTCACCCAGATTTGCTCGCGCTCGATGCGTCTGTCGCTCAGCATATGCAACGCACCGGTCGCGCCGTAAATACGCATGTTTGGAACTTTTTCCAGTTGCGGCAAACGTGCATAGAGACGAAATGCATCTGCGCCCAGCGCATGTAAGCGGCCATAAACGGCGGCGGATTTTGTGTGTTGTGCAACGGCTTGTTTTTCGCGGCTGGTGGTGTCGAATAGCCAAGGCATAGTGTTAAAACGAATGCCATTTAAATCGCGATCAGCTTTCGGATTGGGTTGACCAGAATAAACCTGGCTGGTGGAGTAGACAGGAATTTTCCCCGCGTAGTGAAACGCAAATGTCGGTTTGATTTGGCGCGCTTGCGCGGGGTCGGCGATTAAAAAAATCATATCCACATCGCTGCGGCTGCGTGGCGACGACTGCAGCGGAATGCCCAGTAATTCTTGCATGTCGCGAGTGCGAATTTGGCTTTGCTCAATCAACATCGCATCTTTTACCAAGCCGGAATAATTCACTCCGGGTTGAAATTGCGTGCGGTTAACCACCACGCCACCGAGCTGTTCCCACTCATCGACAAAGGCGCGCGCGCTGCGTTCGCTCCAGTCTTGCGTTGGAATAATTACCATCGCTTGGCGATGCCCTTCCAAAAATGCCTGACGCGCAACCTGACGTGCTTCATCTTCAACGGCTAAACCAAATTGATAAAAACCTTTCAGCGGTGCAGCGGGTGGCGTGTCGGGATAATTCAGCGATAAGACTGGCACTTCCAGCGATGGCATCAAGCTTATTTCGGTAACTTTTTGTTTATCGATCGGGCCAATGACCAAATCGGCGCCGTCGGCTATAGCTTGTTGATAGGCCGCGATTGCATCGCCGCTGCTATCGTATTGGCGCACTTCAGGGGTATTGCGGCCATTGCTCAAGGCTTCGTAATAGGCCGCAAAAAAACCATCGCGCACGGCTTCGCCTGCTTCAGCGAGTTTGCCTTGCATAGGCAACAGTAGCGCAACTTGTTGTGGTTGCTGTTCAATCAAACTTTGCAATAAGCGCAAGTCGCTCGGCAGATTGTCATGCGCGGGATGTTGCCGCCACACGCCCAACCATTGCTGCAATTGTTCGCGCTGTTGCTCCAAATCGATTTGGTTGTTTTTGTTGATGGCGGCAAGGCTATACCAACCGCGCGCTGCCTGGCCGTTTTCATCCTGACTGAGTTGCTGCAATTCAGCGAAAGGAATGCTCATCAAATTCTGCCAGAGCACTTCCTGATTGGCCTGGCGCTGGTTTTTATTGTCGATTAATCCACTCAGTTGAATCCGCTCGGCCACACTATTTTGCGCTTCGCCCATGAGAGCAAATACTTGTGCGCGCTTTTCGCGCAGCGACACCTCGGTCTGCGGTTCCATGTTTGACCATTGTTGTTCCAGACGCGGCTTGGTTAGAATGCCGTGCGCTAAAAAGTTGGAACCCTGATGTAGGGCGATGGTGCTGAGCAGGTCGGTGTGTTTGATGTAGTCCTGATCGGGCAGCGCATCGGAGTTCATATCGACCAACAAGTCGCGCGCGCGATTGTATTGGCGTGCGTCGATATAGGCTTTTGCGGCCTCCAACAGCACACTTTCCCGCTCGGGCGACTGCAATTGATTGGCCTGATTCAGCAGTTTCGCGGCGCTCGGCTTGGCCGGTTGGGTTTTGACCGCAGTGGGTTTGCGCTTATCGGGCTGGGGCGGATTGCTGCCGCAGCTCGCCAGATTCAAGGCCAGGGTTGCGATCATCAGAGTAGCTAGGGTGTTGGATGATAAGTTGCGCGACTTGGTCGATAAAGTGCGCAAAAAGAGCCGTATCGGCATGAAAACCTCGGTGAAAACCTGCAGTGAATATTCAACATCCAGAGCCAGAAAACTGGCGTGGATTCTACCCCTTTTCCGGAGTTCGGTATGACAACAGTAGCCTCCAACCAAGGCATTCTTTATGTCGTGGCGACCCCGATTGGCAATTTGGGCGATATGGTACCGCGAGCGGTGGAAACACTACAAACGGTAGCGGTCATCGCCGCTGAAGATACGCGACACAGTTCCCGTCTGCTGGCGCATTTCGATATCAAAACACCTTGCATCGCCTATCACGACCACAGTGACGACACCCGCGTTGACCAGCTCATTGCCCGCATGCAGGCTGGCGATTCCGTCGCCCTGATTTCTGACGCTGGCACCCCGCTGGTGTCTGATCCTGGCTATCGATTAGTGCGTTCTGCTCGCCAGGCGGGTATTCAAGTCGTTCCTATCCCCGGTGCCTGCGCTATGATCGCGGCCTTGAGTGCAGCCGGTTTGCCCTCTGATCGTTTTGCGTTTGAGGGATTCTTGCCCGCCAAACAAGTCGCCCGCTGCGCCCAGTTGCAGTCACTGGCCGCTGACCCGCGCACCCTGATTTTTTACGAGGCGCCCCATCGCATTTTGGAAACCCTGCAGGATATGGCACAGGTATTTGGGCCTGAGCGCGAGGTGGTGATGGCGCGCGAGCTGACCAAAACCTTTGAGACGATAAAAGGCAGTAACGTCAGTGAGTTAGCGGCGTGGGTGGAGAGCGACAGCAACCAGCAGCGTGGTGAAATTGTGCTTTTGGTTCATGGCGCGCCCAAGCCCGAAAACGAAGCCATGACGCCCGAACAACTGCATATCATGAAAGTGTTGTTGGATGAATTGCCGGTCAAGCAAGCGGCGGCGATAGGCGCAAAACTCACCGGACTTAAAAAGAATTTTCTCTACGACTGGGCGTTGCAGCAGGGCGACTAGCTTCGCCTGAATGATCGAGCTAGCCGTATTTTGATGTTTATTGTTTGATGTAAATGATTCTTGTTTGTTATAGTGGCGCATCTGAAAAAATATATCACACGTATCTGATTGCCATAATCAGCTGCATTCAGCCGTGTTGATGCGATTGTAAACCACTAGAACCCAAGGAACTTCTCATGCGTCATTTCGCGATTCCTGCTGCTCGTGCAGCCCGTTTTTTACCTAATCCACTTGCTGTTGCTATGTCGCTCGCCTTGGCTGGTGGCGCTTTGCCCGCTATCGCCGAAACAGAGACCAAGGTGCTGCCGAAGGTGGTGGTCGTAGGCACGGAAGAGGGTGATAGTGAGCGTCAGCCAGGTGCAGTGGCGATTGTGACTGAAGAGGAGTTGCAAATTCGCCAGCCGCGTTCGACCGAAGAGGCTTTGCGTGCAGTGCCCGGCGTGGCAATCAAACCCGAAGAGGAAAGCGCGATTGTTGCCAACATCGGCATCCGTGGTTTGAGTTCTGCCGATTACAAAACCCTGATTCTTGAAGATGGCGTGCCCATCGCCCCCGGTTTGTTTGTGGGTAACGGCCGTTACTACAACCCGCGTATCCAGCGCATGGAGACCATTGAAGTCCTCAAAGGCGCCGCTTCTTTACGCTACGGCCCCAGCACGATTGGCGGTGTGATCAACTACATCACCAAACAACCCGAAGACGGTGTGCAGCTTGAGGCGCGCGCCGGTTCATTCAACAGTCGCGAGGCGACACTGGAAGTGGGTGGCTCAACGCCATCACAAGAAGCACAGTTTGGTGCTTTCATCACTCAGGCCAGCAGCGATGGTTTCATGGATAAGGGTTATGACATGACCGACGTGATGATCAAAACCGGCATGGCATTGGGCGACAATCAGTGGCTGAGCTTGAAGTTCAGTGATTATGACAGCGAGGCCAACATTTCCTATCGCGGTGTATTTTTGCAAGCTTACAAAGATGGCGCCGACTACAATCCGGCACCGGACGATTTTTTTATCAGTGGCCGTCGTGCACTGGATTTGAACCACGAGTGGGACATCAGCGCTACCGCTAAATTGACTACCCTGGTGTACGGCAGCGAAACCTATCGCGACTATTGGCGCTATGCCACCAACAATGCCGCATCAGTCACTGCCGGCCGTTGGGTTTACACCGACAGTTTGAACGGCAACAACCGCAGCTTCGATCGTTTTGGTGTCGATAGCCGCCTCAAGCTGCAGCACCAATTATTTGGTGTGGCGAACGAAGCTGAAGTTGGTGTGCGTGCGATGAATGAATCCATGGATGACGTGACTATCGCCGCCACCCGGGCTACGCCGCGTACTGGCACCATCAGCAGGGATGCGGTTGAATCCGCCGATAGTCTTGCTCTCTATGCACAAAACCGCTTTGCCCTGTCTGACCGTTTTGCGCTGACCGCAGGCTTGCGCGCTGAGAGTTACGAACAAACCAGCAAAAACAAACGCGCTGCGACCAATAACGAGGCTGACACCTCCAACACGGAAATCCTGCCGGGGTTGGGCGCTACCTATCAGATCAATCCTGCGCTGCAAGGTTTTGCGAGCGTCTACAAAGCCTTTTCGCCCGCACTGAATAGCGATGCGCTCAACGGCTTGGAAGATCAGCAGTTGGATGCCGAACGTTCGGTGAATATCGAAGCCGGTGTACGCGGTGCGCGCGAGCAGTTGACCTACGAGTTGACCTTCTTCCGTATGGATTTTGATAATCAGATTATCCCGGCCAACTCGAATAGTCAGTTCCAGCGCACCAACGGCGGTGAGACCTTGCATCAAGGCCTTGAAGCGGCGTTGGGTTGGGAGTTGGGTGCTGGTTTTACCCTCAAATCCAGCGCCACTTACATTCCGGATGCGGAGTTTGTGGGCGCGCGCCGCGATGCCAATGGCAATATCACCACGCCCGATGGCAATCGCGTGACCTATGTTCCTGAGTGGGTGACCAACCTGAGCCTGGAGTACAAAACCGGCAAACTCCTGACCTCGCTCAGTCTGCATCACACCGGTGAGCAATACACGGATGTGCTCAACACAAAACCGATTACGGAGAGTACGTCCGGCTTTTTCACCGGCCAGATCGATAGCTACACGCTGCTGGATTTGAGCGCCATCTACGAGTTCAGCAAGGATCTGAGTCTGAGTGCGAGCGCCAAGAACCTGACGGATGAGCAATATATCGCCAGCTTGCGTCAGGGGATTTATGTAGGTACAGAGCGCAGCGTTGATCTAGGGGTGAAGTTGAAGTTTTGATGATCGATGGGCGGCGCTTTACGGCAGCTCAGATCAAAAAGCGTATCAAGCGAAGAGCTGCCTCCCAAACCTCAGTCGTGTGCTGAGGCTTGGGAGGATGGCTTAGTCATTGATCAATCAGAAGCGAATCGTTCCCTGTACGGCGATGTTTCTGGGGCGTTCGTAGAAGGCGTAATAGCCTGAACTTGTATCGGCGGTCAGTGTTGTAGCAACGGGCAATCCGTTCGCATAGGTGACGACCGATTCATCCGTTAAGTTCTTGCCGATTAATGCCAGTTCCCACATGTCATCATCCCCGCTCAGTGCAATCCGCGCGTTGATTTTGGTGTAGGCATCTTGTTTGAGCTTAGGGTCAAGCGACGGTGTTGTCAGGTAGTCGGCACTGTAGATCACGTCCAATGTGCTGACCAATTTCAGGCCGTTGCTGAATTCAACCGTGTGATCAATACCGGCATTGCCTTGCAGTTCTGGTGTGAACTCCCGGCGTTTACCGGTTGCATCACAAATGTTGTCATCGTCGGGATCTTCCTGGCCGAAATAACATTGTGAGTTTTTGAAGTCGGTATATTCAAAATCGATGAAAGCGAAGCCCCCACGCAACAAGATGCTATCGGCGGCAGCCCAACGTCCATCCACCTCCAGGCCTTGTACGGTTGCTTCACCAGCGTTAGTCACATTGAAACTTACGCCACCATCAAATTGACTGGTTTGCATATTGGTGAATTCAGACCGGAATAGTGCGATGTTTAGCTCGGCAGCGCCTTCGGCGAGCACGAACTTGCCGCCTATTTCGTAGTTGGTAACCTCTTCCTCTTCAAACTCAAAAGTGCCCTCAATAGGTCTAACCGTAACGGTTGGCGGCGTGGTGGATGCATCAGAAGTGATATTGAAGGCGTTGTTGATGGTTGGGTCCGGGTGCGCGTTGGCGCGAACGTCAAAGCCGCCTGATTTAAAGCCGGTGGTATAGCTGGCATAGAGCATATCTGTGCCATTCAGATCATGCTGAAAGGTGATCTGTGGCGTAAGGCTGGATTCGTCTCTATCGCCGTTGATTGTGTCGTAAGGTTCAACTTTGAACACTCCCCATAAGCGGTTGTATGGGTCGTTCGGAGTGCCGAGGGGCAGCACGGTTCCTGAGGGGGCGACGTGAAATTGCTCGCGGTTGGCCTCTTTTGTCTCTTGCGTGTAGCGCGCGCCCAGGATTAACCGTGAAAGGTCGGTGATATTCCAGGTGGCTTGCCCAAACACCGCGTATAAATCAGAGTCTTGTTCGAAATTTCTTTCTGTTGAGGCTCCTCTTAATGCTGCCGAAAGCGCAGCCGCGATAAAGCTATCTTTGGGAACACCAATTACGTCATGAAACTTAAGGCTGCTGCCTTGGAAAAATACGCCTCCGAGATAGCTGAATGTTTCATCTTCCGGTGAGGCAATACGGAGTTCCTGGCTAACCTGACTGTAGTCTTCATTGGAAAGGATGTTAAAGCCGGGTGAGCCAGTGAAGTCGCAATCGCACAGCTCTTCATAGGTGTAGGCGTTATAACCAGTAACCGATGTGAGTGTGTGTTCACCTAATTCACGTTCCACGGTTAAGGTCACATTCTCGGTGTCGTTATAACTGTAGTCACCGTTTGATTGGCGCTTCCAATCGTGCGTGGTGTCTAGCTGATATCGGCTCGAAGGTTCGGTCTTGTATGTGTCCGGGGTAAGTGTCGCAAGTACGTTTTTGTACGACACCGTAGGGACTAAATTTCCCTTTTTGTCGTAAACAGGCATTGGGTTATCAACGGCATTTACCGCTTCGATATTGCGCCCATTGCTATCGAAGGAGCCATCTTCCGCTTTGAGTACGATGTCCCATAAATCGCTGGGTTGCCATTGCAGTGTGGCGCGTATCACCCGATTTTTATCGCCAGATTCATCACGCTTGAGCGTCGTATTCTCCATGTATCCGTCGAGACTGCTTTGCAAAATGGCAAGGCGACCCCCGACGGTATCGCTAATGGGGCCTGACAATATCAAGCGCACGTCCTGCTCGCCGTGTTCAGGTTCGTAAAGCGCACTGAGCTTTCCTTCCAATTCATCGCCCGGCTTGGCAGTGGTGATACTGATAGCGCCGGCGGTAGAATTTTTACCAAAGAGAATACTTTGCGGGCCGCGCAGAACTTCCACGCGCTCGATATCGAGGAAAGGTGCACGCGATAGCTGCGCGCGACCATAGTGTATGCCGTCGATGAATTGTGCCGCCGATTGCTCAAAGCCTTGGTTTACGCCAGAGCTGATCCCGCGGATAGCGATGTTGGTGCCTATACCAGTCTGGGTCATGTTGAAGCTGGGGATGTAATCTCTGAGGGTTTCAATATTGGTGATCCCCGCCGATTCAATTTTTTCACCGGATAACGCATTCACTGAAAGTGGAACATCTCGCAGGCTCTGCGGGCGTTTCTGTGCGGTTACCATCACCTCTTCAAGTGCCGGGCTATCATTTTGAGCGATCGCTGGTGCAGTTAACGATAAGGCGATAGCCACTGCGAGAAGGTTCTGCTTGTGCGCTTTCACGGGCGAGTCTCCTGAGCATTTATTGTAAGGTGGTTGATCCATGACGATGGCCGATCGGCTAAACCGACGTAATAAATACTTCTTAATTTATAGCTTAAAGTGGCGAAAATACCAGTTAATCAAGCGCTTGGCTGCTCAGTGGGAATAAGGCTGCCACTTTTGGTGACGTAATTCACAAAAAGTTGAGTCATAGCGACTTGCTTGGCTTGCGCTGCCCTGTTTCGGCGAGTAAGGTGCCACCTCGGAGTCGGCCCGACAGTCGCTCTGGTGTTAACTGAATAGCTCTCTTGAGTGTTAGTTGGTGCACCGGGGAGGAAAGTCCGGGCTCCATAGGGCAGAGTGCCAGGTAACGCCTGGGAGGCGCGAGCCTACGGAAAGTGCAACAGAGAGCAGACCGCCTAAGCATTCGCAAGAATGCCGGTAAGGGTGAAAGGGTGCGGTAAGAGCGCACCGCGCGACTGGCAACAGCTCGCGGCATGGTAAACCCCACTCGGAGCAAGACCAAATAGGAATCCATTGGTGCGGCCCGCATCGGATTCGGGTAGGTTGCTTGAGGCTAGCGGTGACGCTAGTCCCAGATGAATGACTGTCCACGACAGAACCCGGCTTACAGGCTGACTCCGACGTATTGAATAGCCTGAGCTTTGGGGGTGTTTCGCCCCTTCTGCTTAGGTTGCTACAAAAAATGCTACAAACTCTGCTACAAAAACGCTCCAACGGTTATTACTATTTCCGCTGGGTGTGCCCTCCCGCAATCAGAAAAGTGATTGGTAAGCGGGAAATCATAAAATCCCTTCGCACTACTTCAAAAATTCAGGCTTTAGCAAAAGTTTAGTCAATCACAGGTAGCGGTTAAGCTTGGCATTAGCTTGCCGACTGTTAAGCGTCACTGGAAAGGTTAGCTGGCGCTATCTAATTGCTGCTTGGGTATGCTTGCCGTGAATGCAGGATATTCACAACCTCTACCGCAGTGGCGGTAACTCGATAAACAATGATGTAATTGGGGTGCGCTACTAACTCTCTAACGCCATGTACACGCTCACTTGAGCGGTGAAGGTAGGGGTGTTCGGAAAGTGGCAGCAAGGCATCTTCAAGCCGAGTTTTTAGTTTTCTTGCTGCTGCGGGGTTCACTTCTGCGATGTAGGTGATAACTCGCTCTAAGTCTTCTTCGGCAGCGTGAAGCCAAACAACGGGTAGCACTAAGCGGTTTTCCTTTTTTGCTCGGCGGCCATAATGATGGCCTCCATTTTAGCCATTACTTGATCGTGGGGAATAGATGGGCGCGGATCTTTAAGGCTAGCTTCAACCTTTGCTGCAAACCAAGCGTTATAGCTTGCCTCTTGTTCAGCTGATTCAAACTCAGAGACTATCGGTGAAAATTGAGCATTCATGCTTTTTGCCCTCGGTGTGGATGTACTGGAGTTTAGCAAAGGTGGCGGCAATAGGCTAAGGCTTGTTGATTACACGGCTAGGTGCCGATATTTGCCGAATCTCGCATTACGGAGGTGGTGTTGTAGTCGTGGTGCTGAGCCTCCTGTTTGAAGTCTTGGTGTTTGCTCCAGCTATTGCTACAAAATCATCCCTAGGGTAGCCTGCACCCCTTGATTCAATTGTGCCCCTAGCGGCTTACAGGCTGACTCCGTTTTTTCCTGCAGTTTGTGGTTCTTCTTGTGTTTTTAGATCCACATAGATCCAATCCTTCTATAAATCCCCTGTTATCACTGCAAAATAATTACAAACTTAATGTATTACATTAGGTTTGGCTTCTATCGTTTTGTTTTTGTTGTTTTAGTTGGTTTTTGTGATTCATCGCTGCTGTATTTTCCCTTCTTGTTTGACGAAATTTCCCGATTTTCGCCGTGATTTTATGCGCCTTTTGGCAATTGCTTGCTTGACATTGCATCACCCCGATTTATAGTGGGCGTCGTGGGGAAATGTGGGTAATTGTGGATTTTTGTGGAAGATAAACCCGGCAAGTGGTGAAACGTGTCCGATTTAACAGGTAGTCATTCCATCAGCATGGACCCTAAGGGTCGCATGGCGATACCAGCGCGCATTCGCGATTCGCTGGCGGCGTCTGGTGCTGCGCGTTTGTGGGTGACTGCACACATGTATGAACGCTGCTTGCTGGTCTATTCCGAAGCCGAATGGCAGCCCGTACTTGCCAAGGTGCAAGCACTTCCCGCCGGTAACGAGCATGTTCGCCGGATTCAGCGCCGCTTTATTGGGCAGGCAGTGAATCTTGAAATGGATGCGAACGGCCGTGTTCTGGTTCCCCCCACTCTGCGCGAATTTGCGCATCTGGATAAAAAACTCATGTTGGTTGGTCTGGGCAATAAGTTGGAGCTGTGGGATGAAGACAGCTGGAACGCCCTGATGGATCAGCCGGCTGAAGGCGATATGCCGGCCGACTTACAAAATCTCTCTTTCTAGGTACCGGCGTGGCTGACTCACAACATATAACCGTGCTCTTGCATGAGGCGGTCGCGGCACTCGTTACTGATCCTGAAGGCTTCTATGTGGATGGCACCTTCGGGCGCGGCGGCCACAGCGCATTGATCATGCAGCAGCTGTCGGCCGATGGCCGGCTCCTCGGAATCGATAAAGATTTGGCCGCGATAGCTACCGCCAATACCCGCTTTGCAGATGATGCCCGCTTTGCCATCGCCCACGGTTCGTTTGCCGAGCTGGCGCAGTTGGTGGAGGCGCGCGGGATGACCGGAAAAATTGCTGGTGTCTTGCTGGATTTGGGGGTGTCGTCGCCGCAGTTGGATGAGGCTGAGCGCGGTTTCAGCTTTATGCACGATGGCCCGCTCGATATGCGTATGGATCAGACCCGTGGCCAAAGCGCAGCAGACTGGATCAATACGGCGAGCGAAGACGACATTGTTTGGGTGTTTAAAGAGTACGGGGAAGAGCGGTTTGCCAAGCGTATGGCGCGGGCGATCATCGCGGAACGGCAGAAAGCGCCATTCACTCGAACCAAGCACTTGGCAGAGGTCATCAAAGAAGCGAATCCGGCGTGGGAGAAGGGTAAGCATCCCGCGACACGCGCCTTCCAGGCGATACGCATTCAGGTCAATAGCGAATTGATCGACCTTGATTCAGTGTTGGAGCAGGCGCTCGCCGTTCTCGCACCTGGTGGACGGTTAGTCGTCATCAGCTTTCATTCGCTAGAAGATCGTGCCGTCAAACGGTTTATTCGTCGTCAGGAGTTGGGCGACCCAGTGCCAAAAGGCTTGCCGATCCGGGATGACCAATTAAATAAACGTATGCGCTCGATCGGTAAGGCGGTTAAAGCAAGCGACGACGAGGTAAATGCCAATCCTCGTTCGCGCAGCGCCGTTATGCGTGTGGCGGAGAAATTGTAAATCCCGGTTTGCGTGACCAGCCGCAACCCGATCCATCCGATACAAGATCATTCGATAAATTCATAAACGCCAGGGATTCCATGAACAGAAGCCACCCGTCACAACAAAAACCGCTCTCACCAGGTGTCATCCTGGTAGTGGCGTTTTTGTGGGTGGCTACAGTGGCGTCTGCGATAGGTGTGGTCGCCACGACTCAAGTCGTCCGCCGTGATGTGAATACATTGGAAACTCTGCGCCGTGAAGCTTCCCAGCTACAAGTGCAATGGGGTCAATATCTGCTTGAGCAGAGCACTTGGGCTGCCTATGGCCGTGTAGAAAATGCTGCTGTCTCTGAACTCAACATGATGGCACCAACACCGGAAGAGATGGTGATGATCTCCGGTAACCAAGTAATCGAAGGCCAGGTTCAAACAGAGCCTTCGGCAGGTGGTCAATGAACCGTCCTTCCGCCTTTGAGCCGCGTACTGCGCGCCCACCGGTGCAGCCTGCGCACAAACCGCTGAAAGTCGCGCGCTGGCGTTTTTATGGTGTTGGTATTTTGTTGGCACTGTTAGTGATGGTGCTGATCGGTCATGTCGCTAGCTTGCAAGTATTGCCTAATGCCGATAAGGGCTACGAATTCCTTCAGGGGCAAGGCGAGTCGCGCACTTTGCGCACCGAAGTCATTCCCGCGTATCGCGGCGTGATTACTGATCGCAATGGTGATCCGCTCGCGGTGAGCACGCCGGTATCAACCCTCTGGGCAAATCCCAAAGTCTTGTTGCAAGCTCCGCATCGTTGGGCGGAACTGGCGCAGGCATTAAATTTCAACAAAGCAGAATTGGAAGCTCGTCTTGCGCGCTACGGGACCAAAGAATTTATGTATCTGCAGCGTCAAATGTCCCCCGAGGCTGCGCAAGCGGTTTTGGTATTGGATATTCCAGGTGTTTACGAACAAATTGAATACCACCGCTATTATCCCGCTGCGGAAGTTGCTGCGCATTTAGTGGGTATGACCGATGTGGATGATCGCGGTCAGGAAGGGATGGAACTTGCTTACGATGCGTGGCTTACCGGTGAAAATGGCGGAAAAGAAGTGCTAAAAGATTTGCGCGGCCGCACCGTGAAAGAATTGCGTTTGGTTAAAGCGGCGCGCCCTGGGCAAAATCTCACACTCAGTATTGATCTGCGCTTGCAATATCTCGCTCATCGCGAATTAAAAAAAGCAGTCGACGATGCCGGTGCTGTTGCCGGTTCGATTGTTATTCTGGATGTGCTCACGGGCGAAGTGCTCGCCATTTCCAATTTGCCTAGCTACAACCCGAACGACCGCAGCCGCGCACGCGGTGCCGGTTTGCGTAATCGTGCGATTACTGATTTGTACGAACCGGGTTCTACGGTAAAACCCTGGGTTATTCTCGCTGCCTTGGAAAGTGGAAAATTTAAACCGGAAGATATTATTGATACCAACCCCGGATATTTCATGGTGGGCTCCAAGCCTATTAAAGATCACCGCAATTACGGCGCGATGGATTTGGCAATGGCGATTGCTAAATCCTCAAATATTGCGATGACCAAAATTTCATTTGCGTTGGATACCAATACAGTGCGCGACATGTACGAGCGCTTGGGTGTTGGCCAGCCGATAGGTACTGGATTTCCCGGTGAATCCGCAGGGCACTTGCCGGTATTGAAGCCGGCGCAAAAAATTGAGCGCGCGAATTTTTCTTATGGCTATGCGCTTAACAGTACTGTGCTGCAAACCGTACAAGCCTACGGCGTAATCGCAACCGGCGGTGTTAAGCGCCCGGTTTCGTTGTTGCGTGTGGATACCCCGCCGGAAGGTCAGCGTGTTGTAGATCAAAAATATACCGATCAAGTAAAGGAAATGCTCAAGCGCGTAGTTTCTGCAGAGGGAACCGGCAGCAAGGCGCGTGCAATTTCCTATTCAGTGGCAGGGAAAACCGGCACCGCTTACAAAGCAGTAAACGGAAGATATTCCAGCTTACAAATCAGTTCGTTTATTGGCATGGCGCCGGTTGATAATCCGCGCATTGTAGCCATGGTGGTGATCGACGAGCCAAAAGGCGGCGGCATTATGGGCAACGGCGGTATTGTTGCCGCTCCCGCATTTTCCAAAGTGGCTGAAGATGCGCTGCGTATGTTGCAAGTTCCGCCCGATAATATTCGCAGCGAAGATGACAAAGCGCTCATCGCAGAGCCAGCGATAAAAGCCGCGCCTGAAAATACAGTTAGCGATGCGAGGTCAGAAACCTGATGGCCGCGCATTATCAAACTCACACTGTTTCACTTGCCGACTTATTGCCTGATCTGCATTTAGATAAGGCTGCGAGTATTTTGGTGCGTAATTTGTGCCTCGATACTCGTCAATTAAAAACGGGTGATGCTTTTATTGCGCTTGCAGGAATCAAAGTAGATGGTCGCGCTTTTATTGCAAAAGCCATTGAGTTGGGTGCGGCCGCAATTTTAGTTGAAGCCGATAAAAACTGGCAGGGTATTGATTGGTTGGGCGCCGTACCGGTAATTGCCATCGACAATTTACCCTCGCGTGTTAGTGAGATTGCGGGGCATTTTTTTGGCGAGCCGAGCACAAAAATTCAGCTGATTGGTATTACCGGCACTAACGGTAAAACAACCTGCAGTTTGTTGGCGGCGCAATTGCTTGCATTGCTACAAAAAAAATCTGCTGTTGTCGGCACAATTGGTTACGGCTTGTTGGATACCTCGGTAATCGCACCCCTCGCACAACAGATCGGGTTGCTCACCTCAACCGGTCTAACAACGCCTGACCCTATCACACTGCAGCGTATTTTGAGCGAGCTTGTTAACGGAGGCGCTGCGTCAATTGCGATTGAAGTGTCGTCCCACAGCTTGCAACAAAAACGCGTCGCCGGGTTGCACTTTGCCAGCGCGATTTTTACCAATCTGACACAGGATCATTTGGATTATCACGGTGATCTGCAGAGCTATGGCAATGCAAAAGCCCAGCTATTGCAAATGCCGCAGTTAAGAACTGCGATCATTAATCTTGATGATAATTGGGCGAGTAGCTTGATAAAAAAAGCGCCCGCCGGCGTACGCCTTATTAGTTACTCAACCGAAAAAAATGCCGACGTCTATGCAACGAATATTGAACTGCATGCGCAAGGCGTGCGTGCACATCTGCATACTCCCTGGGGCGAGGCCGAGATAGATTCGCCACTGTTGGGTCGCTTCAATCTAAGTAATTTACTCGCTGTGATTGCTGCCTTAGGTGCGCAAGGATTTGCGTTAGAACAATTATTGCCGTTAATTGCAAAGTTAGAACCTGCGCCCGGGCGCATGCAGTTGGTTACGGTCGATCAACCCGCACAAGAAATTCAAGTGATTGTCGATTACGCTCATACACCGGACGCACTGGAAAATACGTTGAAAGCTATTCATCAACACAAAACCGGGCGCGTGTGGACGGTATTTGGTTGTGGCGGTGATCGCGATAAAAGCAAACGTCCCCAAATGGGAAAAATTGCGGAACGTTTAAGTGATTATGTAATCGTCACAAATGACAATCCGCGTTCAGAAGATCCCGCAAGTATTGCAGCAGAAATTGTGCGTGGTATGAATCACCCGAGCGGTTGTCTGGTGATTGCAGATCGCGCTCAGGCAATTGATTTTGCCGTGCAACAATCCAAGGCTGGCGACATAGTATTAATTGCGGGTAAAGGTCACGAGGATTACCAGATTTTCGCAACCCAAACCCTTCCCTTCAGCGATAGCAAAC
>CAIOHY010000482.1 GCA_903858205.1 uncultured Cellvibrio sp. | reverse complement strand
TTCATACAAAAACGCCCGAGGCCATCACGACCCCGGGCGGTTAAGATTTCTAAAACCCGTTATCCAGTTAATCACAACGCTGCTCCGCTTAAGTGAACAGCATTGGGCGCAGTGGCCGGGCTTTTTCGTCACACGCGAAGCAATTAATTGCGTGTTTCAGTCTTGGTCACGGCGGTAGACACCTGGCCTACTACGCGGCGATTTTGCTCGCGACCCGCTGCATTCATGTTGTCTGCAATAGGCTTGGCTTCGCCAAAACCAATCGCGTTAACACGATCCGCACCAATGCTGTACTTGGTAATCAAGGCAGCTTTCACCGCATCAGCACGGCTTTGGGACAGTTTTTGGTTGTAAGCGTCAGAACCTTGGCTGTCAGTGTGACCTTCTACAGTCACAACGGTATCAGCGTATTGGTTCATAAAGGTAGCCAGCTTGGCCACTTCCGCTTCAAACTCAGGCTTAATGATGGACTTAGCGGTATCGAAAGTAATGTTCAATTCGATCGCCACTGTCTCAGTCAGTTTCAATGAGCAACCAACGGCATCCACTTTGTGAGTTTTCGGTGTATCAGGGCACTGATCTTTGGAATCAAACACTCCATCACCATCGCTATCCACTTCAACCGGCGCCGCCACTACTGGAGCGGCTGCAGGTGCAGAAGCTTCGCCAAAAACAAAACCGATACCGGCAGTCACAGCCAGATCAGTGTATTCATTGTCGAGGCTGTTGAATGCGCGCACGTCGGTGCGGAATTGCCAGCTATCACCCAAACTGCGTTTGATACCAGCACCCAGGTTGAGCAGGGTATCGCGCTCGGAAGAAGGATCGGCAGCATTAAATTCACGCTCCTGATCGCCCACACCAAAAGCAACATAAGGGCGCCATGCGCTCTCAGTATTGATGTGATAAAGCATGTCCATACGGTACTGAGTGCCATCTACATCGACACCACCGGATTGGGTTTCACTATCCCAGCGACTGGCAACCAGATCCAACATCCAGTTCTCAGTCAGGCCAAAACCAACGCCCATACCCCAATTATTGGCATCTTTTAAGGAGTCATCAAAAAAAGTACGGCCAGCGTCAGCATGAATTTCTACTTTGTGGTTATCAGCGTTAGCGCCGGTTGAAATTACTGCTGCAATAGCAGCGGATAAGGCAAGTACCTGTGTGTGTTTCATAGCCATTTGTTCTCCGTAGAAAATAGCGAGGTTCCAAAAGACAATCTGATTCCCTCGATTGATTAAATGCTAAAGCGTGTAAAACGTATCAATAGCGACCGATCTAAAAACTAACTCTTGGCGAAAGTCCGTTTCATGATTATTTTCAGCTGGTTACCTTAACAAACTAAGGCGTTTTATGCCACTTTACGATGTTTTTTTGAACAGTAAATCCCACACGCCATGACCAAGCCGCTCGCCACGCTTTTCAAACTTGGTGATCGGACGGTAATCCGGCCTCGGTGCGTAGCCGGTTTCACTAAACTCAGTGACAAAACCCGGCGCAGCACTCATGACCTCCAACATATGCTCAGCGTAGGCCTGCCAGTCGGTTGCCATGTGGAATATGCCGCCGGGCGCGATCTTAGGTCGCAGTTGCTGAACAAAAGCTGACTGAAGAATACGGCGCTTGTGGTGCTTTTTCTTGTGCCATGGGTCTGGAAAGTAGAGCTGCAAGCGATCGATCGCGCCATCGGGGATACAATCTTCCAGCACGTCCATCGCATCCGCCATATAGACGCGCAGGTTGGTAAGGTTTTCCTGCCCCGCCACATTGATCAAACGACCAACACCAGGCGGATGGACTTCGATCCCGATAAAATTTTTATCCGGCTCGTTGCGCGCCATTTCCAACAGCGAATCGCCCATTCCAAAACCGATTTCCAGCACCAGGGGCGCTTTACGGCCAAATACCTGTTCCGGATCAATCGCCCCCTTGAACAAGCTCAAGCCAAACACTGGCCACCAGGTATCAAAAGCGTTTTTTTGCCCAACGGTAATACGCCCGGCGCGGATCACGAAACTGCGGATAGATTTGGGTTTAAATTCGGGTTTGATTAAAAACCCTTCCTCGCCTGACTCAAGATCAGGCGTTAACTCAGGTAATTCGGACATAAAGGCTACAAGTTAAGAGGTAAAAGAAATCAATCGGCCGAACGGGTTCGCCATGCAGCAATCGTCAGTAGCAGCCAGCCCACCAGAAAACAGAGTCCACCCAACGGGGTAATTGGCCCCAGCCAACGCGGAGCGCCCAGCGCCAAGGTGTAAAGACTGCCGCTGAACATAAGGGTGCCCAGTATAAAGGCTAGGCCAGCGGCTTTTAACCCAGATGGCGCAGATTTCTGCGTGAGCCAAAGCGCAACCAGCAAGAGCGCCAGCGCGTGATACATCTGGTACTGCACGCCGGTTTTGACCACCTCTAGCATCTCGGGAGCGAGAATTTGCTTGAGGCCATGTGCTGCGAAAGCACCGATAACAACCGCGAAAAAACCGCTAATAGCAGCGATTATGAGAAAAAGTCGCGCCATCTTATCACCTTCAAAAATGCGTTTTATAAATGGGCAGATAATAAAAAAGCCGCGCTAAGCGCGGCTTTTCGGGATGCAATGGCTGTGAGAATCAGGCTTCCAACATCATGGTTTTCACTTTATTCATGGCATTTTTCTCCAACTGGCGAATACGCTCGGCGGATACACCATACTCTGCGGCCAAATCATGCAGGGTTGCTTTGTCGTCATTCAACCAACGGCGCTGCAGAATCACACGGCTGCGATCATCCAATTTTTCCATCGCCTTTTCCAAACCGTTGACGTTGGACTCTTCCCAATTGGATTCTTCCAAACGCACGGCGGGATCATAGCGATTATCTTCAAGGTAATGCGCCGGAGCAACATAACCGTCATCTTCGTCGTCTTCGCCTGCATCAAACCCGGCGTCGTAAGAGGCCAAACGGCCTTCCATTTCACGCACTTGTTTGACATCAACACCCAAATCCGCTGCCACTGCATGTGCTTCATCGTTGCTCAACCAAGCCAGACGCTTTTTAGCGCCGCGCAGATTAAAGAACAATTTACGCTGGGCTTTGGTGGTCGCGATTTTGACAATGCGCCAGTTTTTCAGGATAAATTCGTGAATTTCGGCTTTAATCCAGTGCACCGCAAAGGATACCAAGCGCACGCCTTTGTCCGGATCAAAGCGTTTAACGGCTTTCATCAAGCCAACATTCCCTTCCTGCACCAGATCACCCAGCGGAAGGCCATAACCGTTGTAAGAGCGGGCGATATGCACCACAAAACGCAGATGCGCCATAACCAATTTACGGGCAGCGTCGAGATTGCCATTGGTGACCAGATCGCGAGCCAGCTCTTGCTCTTCTTCAACAGTGAGAATAGAGAAGCTACTGACTGCCTGAACATAGGCATTCAGGTTTGCACCAGGGGCGAGGATGCCGATGGGTTGCAGACTTGTGCTTGTGCTCATGTTTACCTCCAATTTCAAGATTGCCCGAGTGTATCACCCGCTTATTGGTTCCGCTAGCACCCAAAAAGTTCACTTTACGTGGATATTGCACCTTAAATTGGCACATCCATACACATTTTCTAGCGCGGCTGAATCAGATACAAATGGCGCGCCACCGCAATCCATGCGCCCAACAATCCGGTAAAACCGGCGATCAACACCAGTTGCAGGCTCTCAATCAAGCCTAGGCCTTGTAAACGAAAACTACTTTGATACAGATCAGCGAGCTGGGCAACTGGCGTTGATAACCACCAAAATCCCACTGCCAGTAAAATCGCCGCTACTATGCCGCCGCCCACGCCATACCAGAGGCCGGTGTAGAGGAAAGGACGACGAACATAGGCGTCAGTAGCGCCGACGAGTTTGACCACGACTATCTCATCGCGGCGATTTTCAATCGCCATACGAATGGTATTGCCAATCACCAGCAACACGCCCAACGCAAGCAAACCCGCCAGTGCCACCACAAATCGTTCTGCCACAGTAATAAACTGATGCAGACGTTTAACCCAGAGCATATCCAGGCGCACATCGGCTACCAGCGGATCAGCCACCAGCGCCTGCTGCAATGAGGTCAACGCATCAGGGGCATTACCGCCAATTTTCGGTTTCACCAAAATCACCGCCGGCAGGGGGTTTTCGTCGAGGTGATTAGCCAGCTCACCCAAACCGGAACCCAATTTGAACTCTTCAAGTGCTTGTTCGGGGGATACATAAACCGCTTGGGCGACGTCGGGCCGCTGCGCCCAGCGGCCGCGCAAATCCTGAGCCTGATTGGCGGTAGCCTCTTTTTTCAGGAACACCGAAATCTGGCTGGAATCCTGCCAGCTCTGGCCGATTTGCTGCACATTGCTGAACACCACAAAGAGCGCGGCAGGCAGTGCGATGGCGATGGCGATCACCAGCCAGGTCATCAAGCTTTGCAGCGGCGTGCCCAGCATACGCAACAGGCTTTCAATCGCCGAATTGCTGTGATGAGCGCTCCAGGCCTCAAATTTATCGCGCCAGGACATCTGGCTCGACACAGCACCCTGCGGACGAACATTCTCTGCACGCGGCGGCGCTTCGCGGCGTGGGCGATCATTGCGCGGTGTCGCACTGGCTCCGCCCATGCGATTGGGGCGGCGTTCGGGCTTTGAAGGACGATTCGATTTCACCAGAGCACCCCGTCATGAACCAGCTTGCCTTGCACCAGACCCAATACACGTTTGTTCATGCGTTTGAGCAATTCCACATCGTGCGTGGCAATCATTACCGTCGTGCCAACTTCGTTGAACTGGCGAAATAAAGTCATGATTTCGTTGGATAATTCCGGATCGAGGTTGCCGGTAGGTTCGTCTGCCAATAACAAGGTGGGCTTGTTGACCACAGCGCGGGCGATTCCCACTCGCTGTTGCTCACCACCCGACAAGGTCATGGGATTGCTCCGCTCTTTATCGAGCAGATCCACCTTATCGAGTGCCGCACGCACACGCTTGCCAATTTCCTGGTGGGGATAACCCGCCACTTGCAGCGGCAGAGCGACATTGTCGTAGACGGTGCGATCAAACAGCAGTTGGTGATTCTGGAACACCACGCCGATATTGCGGCGAAAATACGGCAACTGGCTTTTCGGCATACGCGCCAAATGATGGCCATCCACGAAGACATGACCATTGGACGGCTGCTCCATGAGCAGGATGAGTTTCATCAGCGTACTTTTGCCAGCACCTGAGTGGCCGGTGAGGAACAGCATTTCGCCGGCTTCTACCTCGAAATCCACGCGCGCCAGCGCTTCGTAGCCGGTGTCATATCGCTTGCTTACAGTTTCAAATCGAATCACAACAAACCCTGTTGGCTATTAATTAAGACCTAATCTGTTAAGACGCGCCGGATGGGGTTAACGTCAGTTTTGATCAAAAAGCGCTTTGATAAACGGCTCAGCCGCAAAGGGCTGAAGGTCGTCGATGGATTCACCGACTCCGATAAACCGCACCGGCAGCGCAAATTTTTTGCTCAGGGCAAAGATCACCCCGCCTTTGGCCGTGCCATCAAGCTTGGTCAATACCAGACCGGTTACACCCGCCGCATCGCGGAAAGTCTCGGTTTGGTTGACGGCGTTCTGGCCGGTGCCGGCATCCAATACCAAAAGAACCTCATGCGGCGCGGAACCATCCACTTTGGCCATCACGCGCTTGACCTTGGACAGCTCATCCATCAAATGGTTTTTGTTGTGCAGGCGACCAGCGGTATCGGCGATGATCACGTCAATTCCCCGCGCTTTAGCCGCATTTAACGCATCGTAAATAACCGAGGCCGAATCGGCACCCGTGTGTTGCGCGATTACCGGAACATTGTTGCGTTCACCCCAAACTTGCAGCTGTTCGACCGCCGCCGCGCGAAACGTATCCCCCGCCGCCAACATGACTTTTTTGCCCTCGTTTTGCAGGCGCTTGGCGAGTTTGCCGATGGTAGTGGTTTTACCCACGCCATTTACGCCCACCACAAGGATGACATAGGGTTGTTTGCTACTGTCGATGACCAGCGGTTTCTCAACCGGACGCAGCAGCTCGGTGAGCTGGTCGCGCAGCGCTTGATAGAGCGCATCAACGTCGTTGAGTTGTTTGCGGGCGACGCGAGAGGTAAGGCTGTCGATAATTTCGCTGGTTGCATCCATCCCCACATCGGCTACCAATAACTGGGTTTCCAGCTCTTCGAACAAGTCGTCATCGATGGTTTTACGGCCGAGGAATAAATTGCCAAGCCCTTCCGCGAAGTGGCTACTAGTGCGGCTCAAGCCTTGTTTGATACGGGCAAAGAAGCCGAGCTTGGCCGGTGCCTCCACTGCTGGCGCCACCGCACTCTCCGGCTGCGCAACAGCGATGTCAGTCGGCACACTTTCCGCTTCGAGCGCAACGACGGGGGTTGCCTCTGGAGTTGGCGTTGCGGTATCGGACTTGTCGGATTTTTTAAACAGATTGAAAAACATAGTGTTGGTCTGGAGTGTGAGCTAGGGGACTAGGAATACGGGCGTGATACGCGCGTGCAGAATAGTGATTCTGCAAATTCAACAAAGCCGCTATCCTACCACTTCTGATCTACCCATAGAGAAATGCCTTGTCCAAATCTGTCGCTCCCCCAAGCACCAAAAGCCCCGCTCCCGCCCGCAAAGGCAGTAACCAATTGCGCATTATTGGCGGCTTATGGCGCGGGCGAAAGCTCAACTTCCCCGATGTCGAGGGCTTGCGCCCCACCGGCGACCGCATTCGCGAAACTCTATTCAACTGGCTGGCGCCGGATATCCAGGGCGCTCACTGCCTCGATCTGTTCGCCGGGTCAGGCGCCTTGGGGTTGGAAGCTTTATCGCGCGGCGCCGAATCTAGCGTGCTGCTGGAAAAACATGCCGCTGCTGCGCAACAACTCAACGCTAATCTGCAATTGTTACAGGCTGGCCATGGGCGCGTTGAACAGGTGGATAGCCTGCACTGGCTCAAGCAGCATCCACCCCAGCCGTTCGATATTGTCTTTATCGATCCACCCTTTGCGCTCGAATTGTGGGAGCCAATTGCCGCTGCATTGGAAGCGCAGGCTTGGTTGAGCGATGAAGCCCTTATCTACCTTGAAGCACCCCGCGACGCCCAGTTGCTGCTGCCCGCCAACTGGCGGTTGCACCGCGACAAACAGGCTGGTCAGGTTAGCTTCCGCCTGTATCATCGCCATCCAACGGAAGATAACAACTAAACTATCCAACCATGGGGTGGCGTTCTTGCTGGCCAGTAACCAGTGAATTTTGTACCATGCGCGCCTCGCCGACCGGCATCTACCACGGAATACTCCTATGCGCACAGTGGTCTACCCAGGTACCTTTGACCCCATCACCAATGGCCACATCGATTTGGTGGAGCGCGCCTGTCGCCTGTTTGACAATGTGATAGTGGCGGTGGCGGCGAGCAATCGCAAAAACCCGTTGTTTACGTTGGATGAGCGAGTCGCACTGGCCAAGGAAACCCTCGCCCATGTGCCCAATGTGACAGTTTGCGGTTTCGATATTTTATTAGTGGAGTTTGTGCGCCAGCAAAACGCCCAGGCCGTATTGCGCGGGCTGCGCGCCGTGTCTGACTTTGAATACGAATTCCAGTTAGCCAACATGAACCGCGCGCTGGCGCCAACCATGGAAAGCATTTTCCTTACCCCGGCCGAACACCTTTCTTATATTTCTTCTTCTATCGTGCGTGAGATTGGCTTTCTCGGGGGCGATGTGAGCAAATTTGTCGCCGCTCCGGTAGAGGCAGCGCTCAAACGCAAATTCGGCAAGTAATCCCGCCGCGATTATTGATCGATCATTTCTGGCATGCCACGCAATACACTGTAGTGCGATCATTCATGCGCACTTCTTTGAGTGGCTTTTTACAGGTCATGCAGGGCTGATCGCCGCGTCCGTACACGAGCAACTGTTGCTTGAAGTAACCGGGCTTGCCGTCGCCCCCGACAAAATCGCGCAGTGTAGTCCCGCCCTGATCAATCGAGCGCTGCAGAACAAATTTGATATCACGCACCAGATCCTCACAGTTTTTACGTGTCAGGGAGCCCGCTTTGCGGATGGGTTTGATACCCGCCATAAACAGGGACTCATTCGCGTAGATGTTGCCCACACCCACCACGATTTTACTGTCCATGATGAACTGCTTGATCGCCGGGCTGCGCTTGCGGGTGCGGTCATACAGATAATCCGCCGTGAAACCATCGGTGAGCGGCTCCGGCCCCAAATCGGCCAGCAACTTGTGTTGCTCTGGCTCACCCTCAACCCAGAGCAAACAGCCAAATCGGCGCGGATCACAATACCGCAAAGCTCGTTTTCCAAAGACCAGATCAAAATGGTCATGGAATGACGGCGGCTCATCTGCTTCTAGGATGCGCAAACTGCCCGACATGCCCAGATGAATGAGTGCATGACCATTACCAAAATCCAGCAAGAGATATTTACCGCGCCGCACGGCATTCACCAAGCGTCGCCCAGTCACCAATTCCGCCAAACCAGCCGTAATGGGCCAACGTAAACGCGGCTGGCGAATGACAATCTGCGTCACTTTTTGCCCAACCACATGGGGAGCAATACCCCGTAGGGTAGTTTCGACTTCGGGTAACTCAGGCATAGCAATTCCTATTTTTTATCACTAATGGTCACAAGCTAAAGGGGTGATAGAAGTAAATCGCCGTTTTTGGCGCAATTTTCACTAAAAAATGAACAAAATATTATTTCCGTGGCATGGAAATAAACAAAATACTCACTACAATTTCGATTGTGACGCTCACCACAAAGAATTGAGAACCAATTCGCATTTTTGGCCGATATTGGCCTACAAGTTGCTGAAGTGGTCATGTTGGCAAAAATCCTGAGGTACCGGATAGGCGCCAAAAGACTGTGTATTTTGGAAAGCGTATTCCGCAGTGTTCGCGGCCTAATTATGATCTGGAGTGCTGAATGAAAAACCTGTTTACCGCGTTACTTTTACCCCTGCTGTTAGCCACTGGAACCGTACAAGCGCTACCAATTATTTCCCTATCCAATGCTGGCGATGTCACTAGCTCGGTCGCGGGTACAACAACCATTGATTTTAATTCCGGCTGTGGCTAAGTCACCTGCACCGGCGACTTTGCCCTTGTTACCGGCAATCAGAGTGGCAAATATGCCCAACCATTTGGCACCAACTCACAATATCTGAGCGTGCCCAACCCATCGCCCACGACCCAAAGTGCCACATTTACGCTGGGCGGTGCAGCAGATTATTTTGGTATCTTCTGGGGCTCAATCGACAGCTACAACTTTATTAGTTTTTATTTGAACAATAGTCTGGTGGCGAGTTATTCCGGGCGCGATATTGTGGGCCAATTTGCCAATGGCAACCAACTGAGCCTCAACTCCAACCGCTACATCAATTTTGATTTCGGTAGTGGAGCTTACGACAGCGTTACGCTAACCAGCACCAGCTTTGCATTTGAAAGCGATAACCACGCCTTCAAAAAACTGGTTTCCGTTACTGAACCAACTACCGCACTGCTGTTGCTGCTAGGGTTGGCGGGATTGGTACTGGCTCGGCGCAAGGAGCGCATCAGTCACACCGAATAGATAGCACCTATTAAAAAAACCGCTGCCGAACACATCGGCAGCGGTTTTTTTTCGCCCCATACTTTTGTTAATTGCCGGCGCTAAGGCGCATCATTAAATTCAGTTGGTTAACGATCAACTGAAACTCTTCAAATTGACGCGCACTGAACGCATCCGCTTCGGCATCAGCGTAAGCGATTGCTATAAGTCGCTTATTCAATAAAAGTGGCGCGAGAAAAATATCACCACTGTCCGCCATTAGCTTCAGCGCGCCAAGATCCTTCAGTTCTAAATTCGGTTGGTACCAAAATGGCTGATGATTACGTAAAAACGCATGGAGCAATTCGCCATTATGTAATTGCTCGAGATTAATTTTTACCTTCTGCCGCCATAGATGTGTTCCTCTCCCAGCCACATAGCGAACATCCAGCATCTTGCTCTTGTGATCCACAATCAAAATAGCGATGCGCGCAATGTTCGCACCTTCACGTAACGCAGCAAGTGAAAGCTGGGTTATTTTTGTCAGGTCATCGCCCGCTAACATCGCCCTATGAATCTGGTTCAGTAATTGTTGAAAAAAGTAATCTGTTTTTCTAACAACAATCTCTTTTTCTTCTATGGCAGCCGGATCTGGCAAGGCAGGAATTAGCGCATCGACACCGTAAATCTTTGCAATAACGGAGGCCTCATCAGCCATCATTAAAATTTGGTTTTTTGCTTCCTCTTGAGAAATTTTGCACAACCTGGCGGTCTGCTGACAAAGCTTTTCCATCTCCTGACTTTTAATTCCGCGCTGAATATAGGTGCTAATTTGGTTGCCAAGATTGACTGCGCGCGCTGCAGCACTGGAGTGCACATGATTTTCACACGCCTCGCTGAGCAACTCACCCAGGGTCCAGTCCTTAATTAAATGGCGCGACAACACGCTCGTATCCACGCCCAAGTATTCCAACGCCAAACTGTGTTCTGCTTGCGGATCCCGATCACGCGCCTCTATAAAATCCTCCACTACTTTTTTGCCGGTGGAAATTAATGCAAGCTCGCTAATGTTGCGCAATAACGCAGCAATAAACACCTGTTCTTTTTTTTCTCCATCCAGAAACGGCACCATCGCTTTCGCTTGTACGGCAGCGTGAAATGAACGCGCCAAACTTTGGATCAAATACATTTTAGGCTTGCCTTGCAAAAAATTTTCGATCAGGGTTGTGGCAAGCGTAATGTTGCGAAGGTTATCAAAACCCAAGTGCACGATCGCGCGCGATACCGTTTTGATCGATGCGAAGGAAGGGTTGTAATGAACTGAGTTGGCGATTTTCAATACTTTGGAGGTGAGATCGGCATCACGCAAAATAATTTTGGTTAAATCTTCCGCGCGACACCTATCATTTTCACTCAGCTCACAAATTTCTCTTACGACCGCATTAAGCGTCGGCAATTCTTGCTCGGCAAGCGTACTCATCCATGCCTCAAGCCCTCGGATTTCTGTCATAGGGAAAACCTGTATTGACGCGACTTTAGGTTATGGTACTCGATGTTGGAGTGCAGCTATTTATAGATCCAGAGTGTCGGACGATATCGACAGCGATTGTTATCACTGTTGGAGAGTGTAGTTCAGGTCGCCTAATTCTGCCTTTTGGCACCTTATATTGATTTTTTATTAGCCAAGGAGAATTTTCAGACAATAAAAAACCCGGTACAAAGACCGCAATGCTGTTCACTTAAG
>CAIOHY010000481.1 GCA_903858205.1 uncultured Cellvibrio sp. | reverse complement strand
GGAAACTGGGGAAATATACTCACCGGTGATGGGGCGGCGGCACCCCGTTATATCGAGGCGCGCCTCTCCAAATTTGCATTGGAAACCATCTTTAACCCTAAAACAACCGAATGGAAGGCCTCTTACGATGGTCGTAACAAAGAACCAATTGCTTTTCCCGTAAAATTCCCACTACTGCTTGCACAAGGAGTAGAAGGGATTGCCGTAGGTCTCAATTCCAAAATCCTTCCACACAATTTCAACGAACTGCTGGACGCCTGTGTGGCACACCTGCGCAACCAGGAGTTTGTCCTCTATCCCGACTTCCAAATGGGAGGTTCCATTGATGTGAGTCGTTACAATGACGGAGAGCGCGGTGGTGCCGTAAAAGTGAGGGCGAAAATTAGCAAACTGGACAACAAAACACTGGTTATTACCGAAATACCTTTTGGCTCCAACACCTCCAAGTTGATTGATTCCATCATCAAAGCGAGTGACAAAGGAAAAATAAAAATCAGGAAAGTGGACGACAATACGGCCGCCGATGTGGAGATTCTCGTGCACCTTATTCCCGGCTCCTCATCAGATAAAACCATAGACGCACTCTACGCTTTTACCGATTGCGAACTGAGCATTTCGCCCAACTGCTGCGTCATCCACAATAACAAACCCCATTTCTGTGGTGTCAGCGAGATGTTACGCATTAGCTGTGATCACACGGTGGAGCTACTTAAAACCGAACTGGAAATTCACAAAGGGGAGCTGCAAGAACAACTCTTTTTTACCTCCCTCGAGAAAATATTCATCGAAAACCGAATTTACAAAGACAAGGGCTTTGAAGAGAGTACCACGCAAGATGCGGTGGTGGCTCACATTGACAAACGGTTGGAGCCATTCAAACCGAGTTTCATTCGCGAGTTGGTGCGGGAGGATATCCTCAAGTTACTGGAAATAAAAATGATGCGAATCACCAAGTTCGACTCCGACAAAGCCAACGACACCTTATTGGCCATCGAGAAGAAAATTGAAGAGATCAATCATCACTTGGCGCATATTATTGACTTCACCATCGCCTGGTACGAAGGACTAAAAACCAAGTACGGAAAGGATTATCCTCGACGTACCGAAATCCGTAACTTCGAAACCATCGTGGCAACAAAAGTCGTGGAAGCCAACGAAAAACTATACGTCAACTACGAAGAGGGTTTTATCGGCACCTCGCTACGCAAAAACGAATTTGTCTGTAACTGTTCTGATATTGATGACATTATCATCTTTTTTAAAGACGGAAAATACAAAATCGTCAAAGTGGCCGACAAGATTTTCGTCGGTAAAAATATTCTGCACCTGGATGTATTTAAAAAGAACGACAAACGTACGGTATACAATACTGTGTATCGGGACGGAAAGGCGGGATCCTATTTCATCAAACGATTTGCCGTAAATGGGATTACCCGCGAAAGGGATTATGACATTACACAAGGGACGGAAGGTTCTAAAGTGATGTATTTCACCTGCAACCCCAATGCGGAGGCAGAGGTGATACGGGTCACCTTAAAACCAAAACCAAGACTAAACAAACTGGTTTTCGAAAGGGATTTCAGCGAAATTGCCATCAAAGGGCGTCAATCCGTGGGTAATTTACTTACCAAGAACGACATACACAAGATAGCCTTGAAACAAAAAGGGGGATCCACGCTGGGGGGTCGTCAGGTTTGGTTTGACCGGGATGTCTTGAGGCTGAACTACGACAACCGGGGGGAGTATTTGGGTGAATTCCACAGCGAAGACCTCATTCTGGTAGTTACCACGAATGGAAACTACTATACCGGCAACTTTGACCTCAACAACCATTACGAAAAGAATATTCTAACCATAGAAAAATTCGATTCCAACAAGACCTGGTCGGTAGCCTTGTTTGATGCAGAACAGAAGTTCTATTACCTCAAGCGCTTCCAACTGGAACCGTCACAAAAAAACCTCAACTTCTTGGGCGAGCACCCCGATTCTCAATTGATATTGATGACCGACGTTGACTATCCGCGTTTTGAAGTAAACTTTGGCGGAAACGATGCATTCCGCGAAGCATTAGTTGTTGATGCAGAGGAGTTTATAGGCATAAAAAGTTATAAGGCAAAAGGAAAACGCCTCACTACTTTTGAGGTGGAAACAATTAATGAACTCGAACCATTGCGTTTCAAACCGGCAGTTGAGGCTTCGAATACCGATTCGGCAGAAGGTACCGCGGACGATAACAACGTGGAATTTACTGTCACCATGGGAAAAGACCCTTCGGAGGAGGACGTAATTGACCAACAAAAAATATTGGATGAATTAACAGGTCAGATGACCCTTTTTTAGTAACTACTCAGCACCTTTTTGTCTGGAGCAGAATTTACAGGATTT